>WTJO01000094.1 GCA_011524805.1 Alphaproteobacteria bacterium | reverse complement strand
CATTTCCTATAATAATCTTTGGTTATACTTGCCAACCCCAGAATAAAATCTTCTCATTCTTTATTTGATAATGAGAATAATTCTCAAAATCAAATAAAAAAACCGTATCATTCAGAGTTTTCCACATTATAGATTTTTTGATATTTTTCTGATGGCCTGAGCACGTGTCTAAGGCAAAGTATCTGGCGATAAGGTGTGTTGGCCAGAGCGTGCTAGATGAGAAAATAATAGATAAGAAAATGTCAGTATAAGCGGGTCAATAGATTTTGATCTGGATACACCCGCATTCCACATCGCCCCGTTTTTTGCCCTCAACATCCAGCTTGACGTTGACAACATCATACCCCATTTCAAGCGCAATTTTTTTCAGCAGATTATCCAGCCGTTTATCTTTGAATTCGTGAATCTTGCCACTTTCACTGTCAATCAGGTGATTATGGTCTGCTCTTTGTGCTTCATAACGGGCTTTGCCATCCTGCATATGCAGTTTTTGAATCATTCCTGCTTCGGATAACACTGTTAATGTGCGGTAGGTGGTTGCGATAGAAGCCTGATCACTTTTCTGTCTGGCACGAATGTAAATCTCTTCGGCATCAGGGTGATCATTCGAGGACAGGATAACATCCATGATGAGCGCCCTCTGAGGTGTCATCCGGACATTTGCCTCTGAAAATCGCTTCGCAAGTGACATGATTGCCTTGTTTCCCCAGTTATCCGAAAATGCTACACTGCTCTAAATTATGGACAGGAATCTGCTTGTTGCAAGTATTTTGTTGTGTCAAATCTGGCGATGATGGCTGTCATGCCGCAGTTTTTCGCGGCGTTACAAGTGCAAGCCCGATAATCATGGTTGCAAGTGATAGCCATATCCACAGTGAATGGCTTTCATCAAAGATCAATATCCCCCAGAATACTCCCGCCAATGTCACAAGATAGCCTACCTGACTGGCAAAAACAGAGCCAAACATGGCAACTGACATCACAAACATGGTGTAGGCTACCACCGTGATCAGCCCTAGCCCAAGGACAGCAAAATCAACTGTCTGAGGCGGAAAGCTTGGCACAAATATACTGTCTGTCATAAAGGCAAATGGTAGCAGGGCAGCCGCCGCCATCAGGTTCATCCCCATGGCCAGCCTGATTGGCCCTACGGTAATTGCAGACTTAAATCCAAGAATGATGTTCTCAATCGCGTAACAAAGCGCGCTGATACAGGCAAGCAAAATCCATGGCAGCGCCGCCCTGTCAGGCAGGCTGTTTTCTGGCAGGGCAATAAAGCAAATCGCAATTACGCCAAATACCAGACCCACAACTCGAATCACAGAAAACCTCTCCCGTTTAAGCGGGATAGAAAAGCCATAGGTCATCAGAGGTATCAGCGCAACGGTGATAGATAACACCCCCGCTGGCACATGCGGTGCGGCATGATAGAATAGCACATTCGGGATAGCCGCCCCCAAAAGTGCGACAATGAAAATAAAGCCTAATTTTCCGTGCATATCACGAAGGGGTTTTCTGCGGGCAAGGGTGATGATAAGCAGAATAATGCCAGAAAACATCACCTGAAACTGGGAGATGCCAAACGGTTTTGCGCCATGTTCAACAGCTAGTTTCCCTAGCGAGAAGGATAGCCCCCATGCTGTGCCCATGAACAGCAGAAACAGCCATGGCAGGAACCTTTTTAAGATTATATTTGGCTGTGGGCGTATCATGGTGTGACGTCAATCATTGGGGCAGCTGTGATGTTTTCGGTGTAGCATCATATCCTTCACTAATCGCCGTCCTCGGTCAATCTGCATGTTGAACAATCCAGACATGGCGGGGCATTGGGCTATGCATCCTTTTCTAGTGCTTAGCATTTTGCGATAACGCAGAAATAGCCTACTATGATAGCTGAGCCAGAATAATCCTGAGGAGGCCTTTGTGGGGAAAATTATTGTGCTGGGCGTATTTGTTGCAGATACAAGTTTCAGGGCATCACGCCTGCCAAAGATAGGCGAGACTATTCTTGGCGAGAGCTTTGCGCTGGGGCCTGGCGGCAAAGGCTCTAATCAGGCAGTTGCAGCTGGCAAGCTGGGTGCTGATGTCACCATTATTACCTGTATAGGCGATGATGAATTTGGCAAAATGGCGTTGCGCACATGGCAGGATGCAGGTGTAACGCCTGCGGTAAAAAAAGATAAGGATGCCTATACAGGGGCTGCATGTATTTATGTGGATTCAGCCACTGGCGATAATGCGATTATCATATCTCCCGGGGCGGCAGCAGAGATAGATACTGATATCATCATGCAGAATCAGGCTCTAATTGCAGATTCAGATGTATTTATCACCCAGCTGGAACAGCCGATTGAGGCGGCGCATGCAGGGCTGAAGCTAGCACGTGAACATGGCAGTATCACGATTCTCAATCCTGCACCGGCAGCCGAACTGCCAGCAGATATTTTTCCGCTTTGTGATTATGCCACCCCCAATGAAAGCGAGGCAGAAGCGCTGACAGGCATATCTGTTCGCACTGCGCAAGATGCCGAACATGCCGCCGCCATTCTGGCAGAGAAAGGTGTGAAGACACCTATTATTACCATGGGCGAGCAGGGCGCATTTCTTTATGGCCATGGTATGGTGCCTGCCTTTGATGCAGGCGCGGTGGTTGAGACAACAGGTGCCGGTGATGCGTTTAATGGCGCGCTGGCGACAGCGCTTGCTAACGGCCATCCACCAGTTGAGGCGGTGCGCTTTGGCTGTGCCACAGCCGCTATTTCAGTGACCAGAGCAGGTGCTGCCTCATCAATGCCCTTAAAGGAAGAGGTAGACAGATTATTA
>WTJO01000019.1 GCA_011524805.1 Alphaproteobacteria bacterium | reverse complement strand
GATAATAAATAAGGGATGCTCGAATGATTTCGCCAATAGTGCTAGACGCTCCAGCATGCCTGAACCCATGATCGTAGCAGCTCTGGGTCTGCTAATATTCAGGATTTCCTGATGCACAATCTTAAGCGATATTGCCTGCGCCAGCCCGACGGCCTCTTCCAGCTTTGTGTCGGCGGTTCTGCCGAGATTATGCCGCGCCGGCAGGTTTGCCAACTCCGGATGAAGTACAATTGCCTGCTGTTGCTGGGGGGTATGGTCTAGAAGAGACAGTGCTTTTGCCTATAGATCTTGTTGGTATCAATGTTCCTACATGTTTTGTAGCAGGTTTAAGATAGCGCTGAAAACTGTAAAAACCATAGGTATCCGGTCTTGAAATTCTGCTCTCTGCCTCCCACATGAACGTCAGGCAGGGCGATACGCCCGATGTCTATATCATGATTATGCATATAAATTATCGAAGAGAGCCTAATATTATGTCTGCACCGATGCATCAGTTTGAAGCCGATACCGGCAAAATTCTGGATATTGTAATTAATTCTCTATATTCGAATAAAGAAATTTTCCTGCGGGAACTTATCTCGAATGCGTCTGATGCGCTGGATAAGCGTACCTATCTATCTGCAACAGATAGTGCTTTGCTAGCAGAGGACCAGCTAGGTATTACACTTGCGGTCAATGCCAAAGCCAAGACCCTGACAATCTCTGATAATGGTATCGGGCTGTCGCATGATGACCTGATCTCGTCTCTTGGCACGATTGCGCGTTCTGGCTCGAAAGCCTTTGTAGAACAACTTGCCCAGTCAGCAGACACATCAGACAAAAAATCAGATGATACGCTGTCACTTATCGGACAATTTGGGGTCGGGTTCTATTCTGCCTTTATGGTAGCAGACAAGGTAGAGGTGTTATCGCTGAAAGCAGGCGAGACACAGGCGCATCTCTGGTCGTCAGACGGGGTATCAGGTTATGACATATCACCGGCCGAAAAGCCGTCAGCAGGCACAGATATTACGCTGTATCTGAAAAAGGATTGTAAGGATTTTCTTGAAGAACAAAGAATTGGCTATCTGGTAAAAAAATATTCAGACCATCTTAGCTATCCGGTGATGTGGCAGCCTGTAAATGTAGATGATGCGCGCCAGTTAAATACAGGCTCGGCCATCTGGACACGTCAGAAATCAGATATTTCGGACGATGATTACACCCAGTTCTATCGCCAGATTGGTGCAGGCTATGACGAGCCGTTTATGACCCTGCATAACCGCACAGAAGGTGCGCTGAATTATACCAGCCTGCTATTTATCCCGTCACAGCGCCCGATGGATTTGTTTAATCCAGATCGTAAATCGCGCATGCAGCTATATATCAATAAAGTCTTTATCACAGATGAATGTGAGGAGTTTGTGCCGCCATGGCTAAGATTTGTAAAAGGGGTAATTGATACGCCTGATCTTGATCTGAATGTCAGCCGCGAGATGCTGCAGCATAATCCGGCGGTGGTGAAAATTGGCAAGGCCGTTGTCAAACGCATCCTGTCCGAACTTGACAAGAAAAAGAAAAAAGATTTTGAGGCCTATCAGCAATTCTGGGAACAGTTCGGCATTGTGCTGAAAGAGGGTCTGTATGAAGATATAGATAATCGCGACAAATTGCTGGGGCTGTGTCTATTCACCTCTGCCAGAACAGGCGCGCAGATAAGCCTGCAGGAATATTGCGATAACATGTCTGAAACGCAGGATAAAATCTATTTTCTATCTGCTGAATCTGTCGCACAGGCAGAAACAAGCCCGCATCTAGAGGGTTATCGGGCGCGCGATATTGACGTGCTGTTACTTACTGACCCTGTTGATGAATTCTGGGTTCAGGCAGTTGGCAGTTTTGATGAAAAGCCGCTTACCTCAATCAGCCGTGGCTCGCAAAATCTAGATGATATTGCGCCGAAAAAAGATGAAGCAGATGATCAGAAATCTGAGAATCAGGATGAAGAATTTGCACCGCTCATTGCCAGCCTGAAATCAAAGCTGGGCGAGCAGGTCAAAGATGTGCGTTTATCAAAAACGCTTGTCGACAGCCCTGCCTGTCTAGTCGCTGATGATGATGGTATGGATATTCAGATGGAACGTCTGATGAAAGCACATAATAAGGATTTTGTGGGCATGCCACGTGTGCTTGAGCTGAATGCCGATCATAAGCTGATACAGGCGATAAGCGAGAAGCTGGCACATGATGCTGATCCTGAACTGGTCCAAGATGCCTGTCTGATGCTGTTTGATCAGGCGCAAATTCTGGAAGGCAAATCACCTGATAGCCTGACCGAATTTGCCAGACGCATGACACGTCTGATGGAACGCGGGCTTGCTGGCTAGCTTTTCAATTGATGATACACTGACAGCCCCAATATCTGGATAGCCACTTCAGGGGCTAGCATAATCGTGCTTAATTGAAGCAGATTGGCAGGTTCTGGCGGGTTCGCATCAACTGCGAGCAGCCCGCCATTATGAATGAATTCTGTAACTGGCTGGCGTAGCAAATTGGCAATCGGCTCTGGCATACCATCAAGCCCACTTTCCACGGATGGTGCCACAATTTCGGGGTTCTTGGCTTTGGCCAGAATACCTTTATCTTCGAGATTTACGGTAAATCTGTGTAACAGAATTTCACCGGCATTGGCCAGCAACAGGCCTTTGACTTCATCATCAGATAAATCAAAATTGTCAAAATCATAAATGTCTGTGTTTGATGCAAGATAGGCATTCAGCTCAAACAGTTTGTGGCCAAAAGACATATCCAGATTCCATGAGATATCGAATAGCTGTGGTAGGTCAAACGCCTGATATAGACGGATGGCAAGCCGCCTGTCCTTATACAGTGATTCAATAACCCCATTGAGATTAAGCGCTAAGGAATCTATCCCTACCTGTGCCAGCCCGTCTTGGTATTCGCTGGCATCATTACTGTTGCCATATGGAGACATAACAATGTTTGAAACGGCATAGCTGGTTTTAGAACCGGCGGCGTCAACTGCCTGCCGGTTGGTGGTTTCAACATCAATCACGATTTCGTCAATTGTAATGGATATGCCTTCTTCTTTTGACACTATCACAATTTCTGCCACCCGGTATTTGATATCAGATTGGTGCTTAAAATAGGCAAGTATCTCTTCTGGTTCTGGCTGTTCAGACAGCTGATAATTATAATTTAACGGCATGTTGATAGCCGAAATTTCGGCAATAGATATAGCTATCGCATCCTCTTCGACAGATAGCCCGGATATATCCAACATCTTTAATATTGGATTTTCAGGGTTGCTCTCGTCAACTTCTGCCATGAGCGTATCTGCGGTGAATAGCACCTCACCCCCAGAGATGAGTTCTGCATTGACCACATCAATAATGCCGCCATTCAAATCTAGCTTCCCGCTTTCATAATTCAGGGTAAATTCAGGTGACAGGCTGATGCTATTTTGCGCTTGGACAGGCTGGAGCATGCCCATCAGGAAGATTAAAATCGAGGCAAAAACAGCTTTCAAAGAAGAGGGGGTGCGGTGGTAGCTTCGTGGCGCATTTTCTATCTGTCTGATTTCTGCCAAAACTCGCATCGCTAAAATTCTCCTGAATGAAGGCGCTGTGTCAGGGCACTGTTTATCTAGGAAGCCTGCCTGTCTTTGCCTTGACTGTTCTGGTTATTTCCAGACGAAATAAACAGTCCCTCTGGTACCTCTGTGTACTCCACAACTATAGGATGAGAGCTATCTACTGATTTGTCAAGGATAGCAGTTGCCAGCTTGTCTTGTAATTCTGTCTGGATAACACGTTTTAGCGGGCGTGCCCCAAAACGCGGGTCATATCCTTTTTCTGCCAGCCAGCCAATTGCCTTATCGCTAATGTCAAGCCCGAAGCCTTTTTCGGCAAGGCGTGCTTTCAGCCTTTCAAGCTGGATGGCAACAATATTCCCCATATGCTCCCTTGACAGCCGTTTGAACAGAAGCTGTCCATCCAGACGGTTCAGAAATTCTGGCCTGAATGCTGCTTCAACCTGCTCTGTTACCTGCGGCCTTGCCAGCTCGACATCGTCTTCATCGCCAAGTTCAAGCAAAGCCTCTGCGCCCAGATTTGACGTCATTAGAATGATCGTATTTCTGAAATCAACATGTCTGCCTTGCGAGTCTGTCAGATGCCCGTCATCTAGCAGCTGAAGCATAATATTGAATATATCAGGATGCGCCTTTTCAATTTCGTCAAACAAGACCACCTGATAGGGCCTGCGCCTCACAGCTTCGGTAAGCGCGCCACCTTCATCATAGCCAACATAGCCGGGCGGAGCGCCAATCAGGCGGGATACAGAATGTTTTTCCATATATTCCGACATATCAAGGCGCAAGATGGCGTCATCATTATCAAACAGAAAGCCGGCCAGCGCCTTGGCCAGTTCTGTTTTACCTACCCCTGTGGGGCCAAGGAACAGAAAGCTGCCCATAGGCTGGTTCGGGTCATTCAAACCTGCACGGGCACGTCTGACAGCGTTTGATATGCTGGCAATAGCCTCTGTCTGGCCAACAACACGCTGTGCCAGAATAGCTTCCATCGCTAGCAGATGTCCCTGCTCGCCTGCGGTCATTTTATCAACTGGAATACCTGTCCACTGGCTGATGACCTGTGCGATATGGCGGGCGGCAACCTGTTCATCTGCCAGCTCTGTGTCTGATAGCTCTGCTTTTGCCTTTTCAAGCGAGGTGCTAAGTTCCGGCAGAACCGCATAGGTCAGCTCGGCGGCGCGCTCAAGATTGCCTTCGCGCTGTGAGACGTCCAGATTGTGACGTGCATCATCTATCTGCTGCTGAAGTGTCTTTACCTCTGCCATCAGCTGTTTGACAGCCTGCCACTGGCTCGCAAGCTGTTCTGATTCCTGTTCAGCTGTTTTAATATCAGCCTGAATCTGCTCAAGCCGCGTTGTGTTGGCATCGCCCTGATTTTCACGCATCAGCGCTGTCTGCTCAATCCTCAACTGCATAAGCTGGCGGTCTATTTTGTCTAGTGCTTCTGGTTTGCTGTCAGAACGGATACGGATATGGCTGGCTGCTTCGTCAACCACATCTATCGCCTTGTCTGGCAGGAACCTGTCGTTAATATAACGGTGAGATAGCTGGGCAGCAGATACCAGTGCTTCATCGGTAATTCTGATACCGTGATGAAGTTCGTATTTTTCTTTCAGCCCGCGCAAGATGAAAATCGTATCCTCTACAGATGGCTCATCTACAAAGACAGGCTGGAAGCGTCTGGTAAGAGCAGCATCTTTTTCGACATGTTTGCGATATTCATCCAGTGTTGTTGCGCCGATACAGTGAAGCTGGCCTCGCGCCAAGGCAGGTTTTAACAGGTTTGAAGCATCCATCGCACCTTCTGTTTTGCCGGCACCAACCAGCTGGTGCATTTCGTCAATAAACAGAATAATCTCGCCATCTGCCTGTTCGATTTCATCTAATATGGCCTTAAGCCGCTCTTCAAATTCGCCGCGATATTTCGCGCCAGCAACCAGCGCGCCAAGATCAAGGCTGAGCAGGCGCTTATTCTGCAGGGCTTCTGGCACATCCTTATTGACAATACGCTGTGCCAGCCCCTCGGCAATGGCAGTTTTGCCAACCCCCGGCACACCTATTAAAATAGGATTGTTTTTGGTGCGGCGTGCAAGTATCTGGATTGTGCGTCTTACTTCTTCATCTCTGCCAATAACAGGGTCAAGCTTGCCGCGCATCGCATCTGCGGTCAGGTCGGCCGAAAATTTGGCCAGACTATCCATCAACTCGTCTCCATGATCGCTATCAATTGTACGGCCTTTGCGAAATTCGTCTATCGCCGCTTCAAGGGCATTGGCCTTAACGCCTGCATTGCTAAGAATTTTGCCTACCTTGCCTGTGCTGGCGACAAGTGCCATCACAAGCGCATCTGTTGACACAAAACTGTCTTTGCGCTGTTTGGCATAGCTTTCTGCTGTGTTCAATACACGCAGTAATTCGGTGTCTACCCGCAATTCGGCTGTGCTGTTGCCTGATACCTGAACGAGTTTGGATATCGAATCTTCCGTATCTGAGCTAATTGCTTCTAGATTGCCACCGGCACGGGATAGCAGACGGGCTGCGGTCTGGGCTTCATCCTCCAGCAGGGCAGACAGGATATGCAGGTCGGCCAGTTGCGGGTTCTGGTTCGCAATTGCCTGTGACTGGGCAGCCGAAATGATTTGTCGTAATGATGCGGTAAGCTGTTCACTATTCATCTATCTTGCTCCTTATATTGTGCGCGCTGTCCCCCGAAACTGGCGAGACGCATCGCGATATTATCTAAGGGGCGGCAGGCCCTAAACAGGCGCCCTGACTGCCAATACTGTCCGCGCATGCCTTCATCTTTCAAGCACCTATCAGATACAGCATCTTCATATTGTGTATGTAAGAAGCCGCATTGATAAATTCAAGTAGCATAGAAAAACCGTTTTATAGGTTGAGTGTTGCCTGCTTTTCGGTATTCTTGACACAAGCAGGTCAGATGCCGCCCTATATTTGATGCGGCGCGTGACGCAGGGGGAGAGAATATAATGCCGGAAACAAACAGCCTTACTGGTGGCGAGCTACTGGTCAGATCATTGCAGAATCTGGGCGTTACAACCTGTTTTGGCGTGCCGGGGGAATCATATCTTGCGGTGCTGGATGCGCTCTATGATGCCAGTATCAATTTCACCCTGTGCCGTCATGAGAGTGCAGCCAGCTTTGCGGCCTCTGCATGGGGCAAGCTGACTGGCACGCCCGGCATCTGTTTTGTAACACGTGGGCCGGGGGCAACAAATGGCTCTATCGGCGTACATTCGGCTATGCAGGATAGCTCGCCAATGATCTTGTTTGTCGGGCAGGTGGCTGTTGGTGACAAGGCAAGAGAAGCCTTTCAGGAAATTGACTATAAGGCGATGTTTGGCACGGTTGCAAAATGGGCAATAGAAATTGATGATGCAAGCCGCGTATCCGAAATTGTGGCGCGGGCATGGCATATCGCGCTGTCAGGCCGGCCGGGGCCTGTGGTGATTGCCCTGCCGGAAGATATGCTGATACAGCTTACAGATGCCCCCGCAGTTCAGCCAATGAGCGTGCCGGAGCCAGCAACAGATATGCAGGCACTAGCAGAGGCAGGCAAGATGCTGGCAGAAGCAAAACAGCCGCTGATTCTGGCAGGGGGTAGCTATTGGCAGGATAGTGCAAAATCAGCCCTGCAGGATTTTGCAGAACGCAATCATATTCCTGTGTCTGCTGTATTTCGCTATCATGATGTATTTGATAATACGCATCCATGTTATATCGGAGATGCCGGAGTTGGCATGGCAGCAGGCGTTGAGCGCCGCCTGAAGGAGGCAGATGTCATTCTGGCGATTAATGCGCGGTTTGGCGAAGCTACCACCAAAGCTTGGACGCTGTTTGATGTACCCTATCCGGCGCAGAAAATTATCCATATCCATCCCTGTGACAGGGAACTTGGCAAAATCTATCAGCCGGCACTTAGCCTTCATGCGGGGCCGAACCAGCTTGCCCATGCGTTAACCTCTCTTGAAATTGATAACCAGCATATTGAGGCAAAACAGAAATGGCTGTCAGATGCGCGTTCAGATTATGAAAGCTCGCTTCGTCCGCGCGCCCAGAATAGCCCGGTTGATATGTCGGCTGTGATGGGCTGGCTTCAAACCCATCTGGATGAGGATGTGATCATTACCAACGGGGCTGGCAATTTCGCTCTCTGGCCAAATAAAGTCTTCAGCTATGGCGCAAAACAGCGTCTGCTTGCACCTCAGTCAGGGGCGATGGGCTATGGCCTGCCTGCGGCGATTGCGGCCTCGCTTGCACATCCGGGCAGACAGGTGGTCTGTTTTGCCGGTGATGGTGATATCCAGATGGGCATAGCCGAGCTTGGCACGGCAAAACAGGCAGGGGCTAAAATCATTATCATTGTGCTGAATAATGGTTCATACGGCACAATCAGAATGCATCAGGAACGCGACTATCCGGGCAGAATCTCTGGCACTAGTCTTGAGAATCCTGATTTTGTGGCTGTCGCTAACGCCTATGGTCTGGCTGGCAAGAAGGTCAGCACAACAACAGAATTTGCCGCCGCCTTTGAGGCTGTGAATAATTCTGAGACAGGCGGTGTTATCGAGCTTGATATTTCTGTTGAGGCCATTACCCCTGCCAGATCACTCTCTGAGATAAGTGGCAAGGCGTAACCGCACTAAAGGAACCAGCTTACCAAACAGAGAAAGCTAGCCAGATGATTCAAGTCTGGCCTGCCTGTAATTATGCATTCTGCGCAGATTTTCTGTGGCCTTATCAATGGTCTGACAGGCTGCCTCGGGAATCGCGGTGCCGGGGCCAAAAATAGCTGCCACACCTGCATCATACAGGAACTGATAATCCTGTTGCGGGATAATGCCGCCACAAATCACCATAATATCCTCTGCGCCCTGCGCTTTCAGCTCGGTGATCAGTTCTGGCAGTAAGGTCTTGTGACCTGCTGCAAGGGAGGATACACCGATAATATGCGCGCCAAGCTCAAGCGCAGTGCCGGCTGCCTCTGTCGGGGTTTCGAACAGATCGCCGACCCTTACGTCAACACCAAAATCGCTAAAGGCGCTGGCGATAACCTTGGCGCCTCTGTCATGGCCGTCCTGGCCAAGTTTTGCGAGATACAGCACAGGTGCCTCGCCATCTGATTCAGCTCTGAAAGCGTTAAGTGACTCTCTGATGCTGGCCAGCTGGTCTGCTTCGCCAAAATGTGACTCATATACCCCTGTTACCAGTTCAGGGGTGGCCTTATATCTGCCAAAGGCACGTTCCAGCGCATCTGATACTTCGCCCACAGTTGCACGCTCGCGCATCGCATCAATGCTTAGCGCCAGCAAATTTTGCCCTGTGCTGCCTGCGCCAGTCTCCAGCGCCGCCAGCCTGTCTGTAACGCGCGCATCGTCGCGTTTTGATCTGATTGCACCTAGCTTGTCTATCTGTTCTGTGCGGACAGCCTGATTATCTATTTCCAGAATATCCACAGCTGCGTCTTCTTCTGGCTGGTATTTATTCACGCCTACAATCACGGTGTCTGCTGAATCTATTTTTGCCTGACGGATGGTAGCCATCTTTTCGATTTCACGCTTTGGAAGCCCATCCTGCACAGCGTTAATCATGCCGCCCATCTCGTGA
The DNA here is from genome assembly GCA_011524805.1 of Alphaproteobacteria bacterium. Classification (GTDB taxonomy): domain Bacteria; phylum Pseudomonadota; class Alphaproteobacteria; order Puniceispirillales; family Puniceispirillaceae; genus WTJO01. Next base: position 27,994 of record WTJO01000019.1, on the reverse strand, counting down.
ATTTCGGTCATAAGCTGGTCTGCTTTTTCGATCATCTCTGCGGTCAGAGTCTCTACATAATACGAGCCAGCCAGCGGGTCGACAGTATCTGTAATTCCTGCTTCATGTTGCAGGATAAGCTGTGTATTTCTGGCAATTCTCGCCGAGAATGGCGTAGGCAGGGCAATCGCCTCATCAAATGAATTTGTGTGCAGTGACTGGGTGCCGCCAAGGGTTGCGGCAAGTGCCTCTATGGTAGTGCGGATAACATTATTATAGGGGTCCTGTTCTGCTAGGCTGGCACCAGATGTCTGGCAATGCGTCCTCAGCATAAGCGAGCGCGGGTCAGATGGCTGGAACAGCTTTTCCATCCAGCGTGCCCATAGATAGCGGGCGGCACGCAATTTTGATGCTTCCATAAACAAATTCATGCCAATGCAGAAAAAGAATGACAGGCGCGGGGCGAAGCTATCTACATCCAGCCCGGCATCTTTTGCAGCCTGAACATAGGCAAGACCGTCAGACAGGGTATAGGCCAGTTCCTGAACCAGATTGGCACCTGCTTCCTGCATATGATAGCCGGAAATAGAAATCGAATTGAATTTCGGCATATGCTCTGCTGTGTGGGCAATAATATCGGCCACAATCCGCATGGATGGTTCTGGCGGATAGATATAGGTGTTGCGCACCATAAATTCTTTCAGAATATCATTCTGGATAGTGCCAGATAGCTGTGCCTGTGATACGCCCTGTTCTTCACCTGCGACAATGAAAGCAGCCAATACTGGCAGAACAGCGCCATTCATGGTCATAGAAACGCTCATCCTGTCAAGCGGTATGCCATCAAATAGCTGTTTCATATCTTCAACGCTATCTATCGCAACGCCTGCCTTGCCAACATCGCCCGAGACGCGTGGATGGTCTGAATCATATCCTCTGTGCGTGGCCAGATCAAACGCAACAGACAGGCCTTTCTGGCCAGCCTCCAATGCTGATTTGAAGAATCTGTTTGTTTCTGATGCTGTCGAAAAGCCTGCATATTGGCGGATGGTCCATGGCCGGCCAGTATACATGGTTGCACGTGGCCCCCGCAAATAGGGTGCCTGACCTGGCAGAGTGTTAAGATGTGCCAGCCCGTCAAGGTCAGCTTCGGTATAGAGCGGCTGTATATCAATACCTTCCAGCGTTCCCTTTTTATGGTCTGAAAGTGGCGTGTCACGCAGCTCTTTTTGCGCCTGAGCCTGCCATTTCTCAAACTCCTTATCGGTATCTTTGGACATATTTTTCACCACTTTACGGCTGTCATTTTCAAAATTAGGCATTGATTAATGCGAGCCTTTATGTGCTTAGTCTATAATTCTTCTGTTTTGCCATCTGTATGTCTGATCTACAGCCTAGCATAAAAAGACAGGTGACGAACCTGTTTTTATGACTGGATAGCGGCAAGCGCCACAACGAGTAACATCATGTTTTTTGTTAATTTTCTGGATAGATACCTGAATAGCAGACAGGTGGCAATCATGTTGATGGTTTTTGCGGTTATATCCTTTCCTACCATGGATGTAATGGCAAAATATCTATCCCAGGCACAGCCACCAATGCAGGTGGTGTGGGCACGATATACAGGCCAGTTTATACTGATTTTGCTGATATTCATCAACCGGTTAGGTGAGGTGGCAACCACTACACAGCCTGGTCTTCAACTGGCGCGGTCGATAGCGTTATTTGGCGGAACGTTCTTTTTCTTTACCTCGCTTTCCTATATGCAGATAGGCAAGGTCGCCGCCATTTTTCAGGTTGCGCCCGTTATTATAACCCTGATGGCGGTGATGTTTCTGAAAGAAACAATTGGTATCAGGCGGATAATCAGCCTGATTGGCGGATTTGTGGGTGCGCTTATCATCATCCAGCCAGAGGCAGGATTTTTTGAACTGGCCGCCTTTCTGCCAATGCTTGCCGCTACCTGCTATGCTGGCTATTCGGTGCTGACACGTCTGTTAAAGCCCGGTGAGACAGCCAACACAACCCTGTTCTATACGGCCGGTTTCGGGGCTGTTGTCAGCACCGCCATTCTGCCTTTCATCTGGCAGACACCTCAATCCTATTTCGAAATTCTGCTGATGGCTAGCATGTCACTATTTGGCGGCTTTGGTCATTATTGTGTGATACAGGCACTGATGCGGGCAGAAGCAACTGAGCTTGCACCTCTGAATTATCTTGCAATGGTATTTGCGATGATATGGGGCTTTCTGTTTTTCGCCGAAATTCCGAATGCGGCAACCCTGTCAGGGGCGGCGTTAATCGTCGCTTCGGGGCTGTATTTATGGCGGCGAAGCCAGCAAGTTGGGAAGGTAGCGCAGAAATAACCCTTGCCGCCCATTTTTTTACAGTTCGGGAAGCATTGCTGAAACTGGCAATTAGATATTTGATATATCGGGAAAACACGCTATTGTCATGGGATGCAAAATCACACGATATAACTGCCTTGGTGCATTGGAGATATGATGGATAGCGTTAGTGCTGATGTGAACACACGTCCGAAAAAAGCGATATTTGACTGGGCAGACCCGTTTGGTCTGGAAAGCCAGCTTACTGAAGAAGAGCGTATGGTCTCGGATATGGCGCGTGGCTATGCAGATGAATATCTGGCACCTCGCATTATTGAGGCATATCGGGAAGAAAAGACAGATTTGTCGATTTTTCGCGAGATGGGTGAACGAGGGCTGTTAGGCATTACTGTTGATACGGCCTATGGCGGGGCAGGGGCAAATCATGTCAGTTATGGTCTGGTCGCACGGGCAATTGAGCGGATTGATTCAGGCTATCGCTCAATGCTGAGTGTGCAATCTTCGCTGGTCATGCACCCGATTGAAGCATTTGGCACAGAAGAACAGAAACAGAAATATCTGCCGAAACTGGCAAAAGGCGAGATGATAGGCTGTTTCGGGCTCACAGAAGCAGATGCAGGCTCAGACCCTGCCGGCATGCGTACCCGCGCCGAAAAAACCGCGTCCGGCTATCGCCTGTCAGGTTCAAAAATGTGGATATCTAATGCGCCTGTTGCCGATGTTTTCATTATCTGGGCAAAATCAGACGCCCATGATAACCAGATTAAAGGCTTTATTCTGGAAAAGGGCATGAAGGGTCTGTCCGCAGATAAAATCAAAGGCAAATTATCACTTCGTGCGTCTGTAACAGGCTCAATCAGCCTTGACGGGGTTGAGGTTGGTGAAGAGGCTATTCTGCCGCATGTCCAGGGGCTGAAAGGCCCGTTTAGCTGTCTGAACAAGGCACGGTTTGGTATTGGCTGGGGTGCGCTTGGTGCCGCCGAATTTTGCTGGCATGCTGCCAGAGACTACACGCTTGAGCGCAAACAGTTTGGCAAGCCACTTGCCGCCACCCAGCTTATCCAGCTAAAGCTGGCTGATATGCAGACAGAAATTGCCATTGGCCTACAATCGGTTCTTCGGGCCGGCCGGATGCTTGATGAGCATGCGTGCGCACCTGAGCTTATCTCGCTCATCAAGCGCAATAGCTGTGGCAAGGCACTGCATATTGCGCGGCTTGCCAGAGATATGCATGGCGGTAACGGAATTGCCGAAGAATATCATGTGATGCGCCATATGATGAATCTTGAAACCGTCAATACCTATGAAGGCACACATGATGTGCATGCGCTCATTCTTGGGCGTGCGCAGACCGGCCTTCAGGCATTTGCCTCGCTTTAGAGACCATTATGTCGGCCAATCCGCTTGCCGCTGCGCTTGGGCATCTGAAGATTCTTGACCTCAGCCGCGTGCTGGCAGGGCCCTGGTCAACCCAGACTCTGGGTGATATGGGCGCAGAGATATGGAAGATAGAACGGCCTGTCACAGGTGATGAAACACGCGGCTGGGGGCCACCCTATCTGCGTGATCCACAAGCGGACGAGCCGGGCATCTCTGCCTACTTTGCCAGTGCCAACCGCAATAAAAAATCACTTGCGATTGATATCACCTCTTCTGAGGGCGCAGAACTTATTTGCCAGCTTGCCAGCAAGGCAGATATTGTTATTGAGAATTTCAAGGTTGGCGGGCTGAAAAAATATGGTCTTGATTATGACAGTTTGCAAAGCCGTTTTCCGCATCTGATTTACTGCTCATTAACAGGCTTTGGTCAGGATGGCCCTGAATCGCATCGTGCAGGTTATGATTTTATGATACAGGCCATGAGCGGGCTGATGTCTGTTACCGGATTTCCTGATGATGAGCCTGGTGGCATGCCGGTAAAGGCAGGGGTCGCGCTGGTAGACATACTGACGGGGCTGAACGCAACCATCGCCATTCTGGCGGCGCTTGAGCATCGCAAAACAAGCGGCAAAGGCCAGCATATCGATCTGGCACTATTTGATGTGGCAGTGGCCAGCATGGCCAATCAGGCATTGAATTATCTGGCAACAGGCATTGCACCCCAGAGGATGGGAAATGCCCATCCCAATATTGTGCCCTATCAGGCATTTGAGACGAAAGATGGTCATATAATCCTGGCCATTGGTAATGATGCCCAGTTTAGCCGCTTTTGTGCTATTGCCGGCAAGCCTGAAATTGCAGAAGATGACAGATTCCGCACCAATGAAAGCAGGGTGATGCATCGTGAACAGGCACTTGGCGTGCTTACCCCTCTGTTGAAATCCAGAACAACAGATGACTGGCTGGCTGTGCTTGGCGAGAATGGCGTTCCTGCGGGGCCTGTAAATGACCTTCATCGTGTCTTTGACGAGCCACAGGCTATTCACCGTCAGCTTATGCGCACCACCCCCGAAAAAGACGGGTTCAGCCATCCTATGGTGGCCAATCCTATCAGAATGTCGGATACGCCGCTAACGCCCTCGGCGCCCGCCCCGCGATTAGGGGCTGATACCTATCAGGTGCTGTCAGATGTGCTTGGCATGGCAGATAGCGAACTTGACCAGCTTGCCAGACAGAAGATTATAGAGATGCGGGGCTAGCGTTCCAGAAAATACCAGCCATAGGCAATCAGCACGGCAGGTATGGTAGAATATAATGTCGCCACGATAGCCGTGCGCGGTGCAATGGCAATTGCCGGAAATAAGGCGTCACCATCATTGCTAATAGCGTTACCCATAAGCGCAGATAGTGGAATATATCCTGAAAGATACAGGCTGGTAACGATAATCTGTGGCCCGCAGCCAGGTAACAGGCCAACCAGAATTGCCAGCAAGGGTGCGTATATCGCAATACCGTCAAACATGGCGGCAAGATCAAAATCTGTTGTATGGACTGTCAGCTCAAATGCGATAAAGGCAAATATCACCCAGCTTGTGACAAAATTTGTATCTGAAATAGTGTGCCGGATAGTAGCATAGGCACCAGTAACATCAGATGTCCGGTTTCTGGGCAAAGACGGAAACAGACGGGGCAGCATATACATTGAAAAGCATAAAATACCGCCCACAAAGCCAAGTAGAATAATTGGCGAGAAGGCAAATTGTACTGGCAGCAAACTGTCAATATCAATCTGGAATGCCTGCATAATGCCAATGATGAGACCGGGGAACATCAATATCAGCCATAATTTATCCAGAAACCTGCTGGACAGGTCTGCATGTTCATCATCTTCCAGAAGCACAGCCTCTGTTTTTTGCGCTGGCACGGCATCACGCATGAAATCGCGCCCATGGGTGAAATCTACGAAATAGCCAGTAATTGTACCAACACTGAAGCCAAGAATGATAATCATCAGCCCTGTTAGCGGTTCTTTTGCTATCAACAAAAAGGCAGCATCTCCCATTGTGGCTGTCAGGGTCGCCAGCACAGAACCAAAGCTGAGCGAGCCGCTTACATATCTGGTCATCACGATAATAGCCCCGCCACAACCGGGTAACGCGCCCAGAAAGGCTGCGATGACTACCTGCCATTTGCCGGCATGTCTCAGCTTGTCGCTGAGATCAATATTGAAATATCGCTCTACTGCAAAAAATAATAGCAAGGTGCCTGCAACAAAGGTTGAGACAGCAAGATATGCTTCAGAAATCGCATTTACCACAACAGTGATGGCAGAGCTATCCAGCACCATCAGCATAATCACAAGCCCGATGATACCTGCAAACCAGTAATTTGGTTTTGGCCTAGAAGAGGCAAAGATTATGTCAGAAGATTGCATAGCGCTAACCCTATTTGCGGGAAACAACTCTAATATAGGATACTTAGTAAGTTAGTCAATGCTAAGTTTGGCCAGTTCAAGGCGTTAATGACAGCTCAGGATATTGCATCACCGGACTGGACAAAATTTCAGCTAGTGCGTATGAAACAGTGAGCTGTCTGCAAAGCCGAGACGCATGTGAGGGATCAAGCCAGTATGAGTGATATTGCCGCCATTACAGACCAGACTCCGGATGCTGTCAGGGTGCTATCTGTACAGCACTGGACAGACAGGCTGTTCTCTTTTGAGGTAGAACGGCCTGCCTCTTTCAGATTCAGGTCTGGCGAATTTGTGATGATTGGCCTGTTGACAGAGCAGGGAAAGCCGCTTCTTCGCGCCTATTCTATTACCACGCCGTTCTGGGATGAGAAAATCGGGTTTTATTCTATCAAGGTGGCAGATGGTCCGCTAACCTCTCGGCTTCAGCATATCAAACCAGATGAGTTTATTATCATGAAGCGGAAGCCGACAGGCACGCTGGTGCTTGATGCGCTAACCCCTGCCAGCAGGCTGTTTCTGGTATCAACTGGCACAGGCATTGCGCCGTTTGCGTCTATCATACGTGACCCTGAGACCTATGAGCGGTTTGACGAAATCTACCTGCTTCACGGGTGCAGGTTTGCAGATGAGCTGAGCTATGGTAAATCGCTGGTCGCAGAAGCGAAATCAGATATGCTGATAGGTGAGCAGGCAACTGCCAAGCTGACCCATTTGCCATCAACTACCCGTGAGCCATCTGAACTGACCGGCAGGCCAACTGACCTGATCAGCTCTGGCGAACTATTTGACAGGCTGAATATACCTGCCCTCTCGGTTGGTTCGGACAGGGTGATGATTTGCGGCTCTATGGCCATGAATCAGGATATGAAAGCAATTTGCGAGCAGGCAGGATTTAACGAAGGTGCCAATAGCCAGCCAGCCGAATTCGTGCTTGAAAAGGCCTTTGTGGGCTAGCATTCAGCCATTTATTTCTATCATAATTTCAGGCAGTGATGTCAGGTCACTGACCAGATAGGCACAGTCCTGAAGCGCGATAGGCGCTGTCTGATGGGCAGATACCCCAATGAAACTGCCAGCCCCTGCGGCGATAGCAACATCTCTGTCAGCAGCGGTATCGCCAACCATCACCGCCTCTTGCGGGGTAATCTCAAAGCGTCTGCATATCTCAAGAAACCCGTATGGTTCAGGCTTATGTCCAAAGCCGCTATCAAAGCCGATAACAACGTCCATCATCTCAAAAATGCCAATATCCTGACAGCCCTGTATTGCAGATGTTTCTGAATCATTGGTTAGCACCGCCAGCCTGTATCCTGCCGCTTTCAGCGCGCTAAGCGGTGTAACCACATCACCATTGGACACAGTACCATTTTGCTGCAAGGTTGTCTGGCGTTCATCCAGAAAGATATCCCGTAATTTTTTGCGTGTCTCTGCATCTTCTGTAAGCTGGGGTGCCAGTTCAGGTTCAAACGCGCAGAAGGCCTCAATCTGGCCTTTGCTGGTGCCTGCCGCAAACAGCCCGTTCGGGTCAATAGACCGGTTTGTCTCATCAATGCCGATAATCTGCTGAAAGGCAGATGCAGAATGCCTGCCGCCGCTAAGAGAGGCCACAAAATGTGTCATTGCTATTGCGCTGTTCAGCCATGTGGCCTCCAGATCAAGCAAGACGCCATCTTTATCAAAAATCACCGCTTTCAGCATAATATGTGCCTATCTTTTATCTTTATCAGTCATATCTGTGTGCATGGGTGTAATATAGCTTATCGCAGATAGCAAATATTGCGTTTGCATCACCGCTAGATATGATATAGTGAGCCGGCCTGTAACCGGTATCTATCTTCTTATAACCGTGGAAAAAATATCATGAAAATCGCAGTTCTGGATGACTGGCAGGAAAATGCCCGCAATTTTGCAGATTTTGCACCATTTGAGGCAGAGCATGAGGTAATATTTTTCTCTGACACACTCTCAGGTCAGCCTCTGATAGACAGGCTCGCGCCATGTGATGTTCTGCTTGTGATGCGCGAGCGGACAGGCTTTCCAGCAGAGGTAATAGAACAATTGCCAAACCTGAAGGCTGTTTTTACGTCAGGTATGCGAAATGCGGCACTTGATCTAGCCTGTTTTGCACGGCGCGGCATTATTGTCTGCGGCACAGAGTCTCCCGGTCATGCAACAGCAGAGCTTGCGATGAGCCTGATAGGGGCACTGGCACGCCAGATTGTGCCGTCGGCTTTGTCTATGCAACAGGGCGGCTGGCAGGTAGCGACAGGACGCGATTTAAGAGGGGCTACGCTTGGTATTCTGGGGCTTGGCAGACTTGGCTCGGCAGTCGCATCTCTAGGCAAGGCCTATGGCATGAATGTGATTGCATATTCTCAGAACCTGACAGAAGAGCAGTGTGCAGAACAGGGCGTAACTTACGCTGATAAACAGACATTTTTCAAAACATCCGATTTTATCTCAATCCATCTGAAACTCTCTGACAGGGTGAGGGGGCTTGTCGGGGCACAGGAGCTGGCATGGATGAAGCCGGACGCCTATATCGTGAATACATCGCGCGCGCCCATTGTTGATGAGGATGCGCTGATAGAGGCGCTGAGGGCTGGACAGATTGCCGGTGCGGCCACCGATGTGTTCAATCATGAGCCATTGCCACAAGATGACAGGCTAAGAGATGTGCCAAATCTGCTATTACTGCCGCATATTGGCTATGTTACAGCCGAGACAATGAACGTATTTTACGGCCAGACGCTGGAGGCATTGGCAGCATGGCTGGCAGGTGAGCCTATCCGCGTTATCAGCCAGCCAGCTTGAGGGCAGGTGTGCATCTTGACAGCCGGTTGCATAAATCAGTTTGCGGCTGGCGGAAAAATAACTACACATCTAGCTTTAACGCCTTTAAGATGAAGGCCAAACCAGATGATCGACAGGATTGGATATTATGACACTGAAGAAAACCCTATCTCTTTATATTGGCGTTGCATCTATCTTTTTTGCTGCCCCTGCGCTGGCAGGTGATGTGGCGGCGGGCGAAAAGGTATTCAAAAAATGCAAGGCATGCCATGTTGTTGAAGAAAAACACAAGACAGGCCCTCATCTGGTAAATCTGTTTGGCCGCACTGCGGGCACAGCAGAAGGATATAAAAAATATTCAAAGGCCATGAAAGCCTCGGGCATTGTGTGGAATGACGAAACGCTTGATGGCTATCTTGCCGCACCTAAAAAATATATTAAAGGTACGAAAATGGCCTTTGCCGGCCTGAAAAAAGAAGATGATAGAGCAAATGTCATTGCCTATCTAAAACAGTTCAGCAACTAGCCTCGCCATCTGGATATGGGTAAATGCTGGCTATCTGCCGGCAAGGTAAAGATAGTGTGATATTTCGGGGGAATGATGACGAGCCCAGATAAACTATTGCGTATCAGCGATATGGTGCCTGTGGCAAAGCGCAGATTGCCGCCCTTTGTCCATGCCTATATGGCGTGTGGCACAGGCGCCGAACAGGCGGTAAGCCGCAATGAAGAACGTCTTTCATCTGTGCATCTCACCCCTAGGTTTCTGCGCGGTAGAGTATCACCTGATACCAGCTGCACATTTCTGTCTCAGCATTATGCCCTGCCGTTTGGTGTGTCGCCTATCGGGCTTCAGTCGCTTATCTGGCCGGGCTCTGAAAAGGCGCTGGCTCAGGCGGCAAAGAAATTTAACTTTCCCTATGCGCTTAGCACAGTTGCAGGGGCGTCTATTGAAGAGGTAGCTGCGGTCAATAATGACACTAGCTGGTTTCAGCTTTATGCCCCAAATGACAGACAGATAATGGCAGACCTGTTGGGCAGAGCAAAACAGGCAGGTATGAAGGCGCTGATTGTTACCGCAGATGTGCCGGGGCCGTCACGCCGTGAAGCCATGCGGCTGGCTGGTGCGCCAATAGGCTCTCGTAACCCGATGGCACTAACCCCGCGCGTCTTCTGGCAATCTATGCTGCATCCGCACTGGGCGCTATCTGTGCTGGCAAATGGTGGCAAATTCAGATTCAAAAATCTTGAACCCTATGCGCAGAAATCTGCCTTGCGGAATATTAGCGAATTTATCGGCAGCCAGCTTAACGGCTCTCTGACATGGGATTATCTGGACGAGATCAGAAAAGAATGGGATGGCCCTATGCTTGTCAAGGGGTTGCTGTCTGTTGCAGATGCAGAGCGTGCCCTTGCAGCAGGTGTTGACGGGCTGATTGTCTCAAACCATGGCGGCAGACAGATTGACGCTGTGCCTGCCAGCATTGATATGCTAGGCGATATCCGCAAGATGGCCGGCAATGATGTGCCAATCGCACTTGATAGCGGCATCCGTTCGGGGCTGGATGTAGCGCGCGCCATTGCCAGCGGTGCAGATTTTGTGATGTGTGGCCGTGCCTTTCTGTTTGGTATGGCGGCGATGGGGCAGGGCGGGGCAGAACATGTTGCCGCCATCCTCAAAGACGAGCTGGAAAATACCATGGTTCAGCTAGGCGCAACCACACTGGCCGAATTACGGGATATGCGCACAGATAGCTGATAGTGTGCTGGCTAGTCAGCTTTATCCGTTCTGCCTCTTAGGGTAATCGGGATTTGTGCGGCCATGAATAGCAGGCTGAGCGGTGCCACAAAAAATATCTTGAAATAGACCCAGCCATCATCACTTAGATTGCGCCATGCCCATTCATTCATCAGCGCGTTACAGCAGAAAAATATCCCCCACCGCATCGACAGGGTCAGCCATGTGGCCTGTGTAAGCTGGAATTGTGCCCCAAAAAACAGCTTCATCACGGCCATGCCGCGAAGTCTGCCTGCCAGCAGGATAACACCAAAAATACCATTAAACAGGGTAGGCTGGATTTTGATAAACAGGCTGTCAGACATAATCAGGGCGGCAATGGTAAACACCGCCTGAAGCAGCACCGAAAATAGTGCAAAATAGGCCCAGCGCCCCTCGCTAAATCTGGTGAAAATAATGATAATGGCGGCGGTTATGACACCGGCTGTGGCCGCCACAAAAATATTGCCAAAATGATTGCCTAGAAAAAAGGCCGCCAGAGGCAGAATTTCACTTGCCATTGACACAATACGCATAACAACCCTGTTCCTTACATGCTGGCGATCACAACCCTGCCATTGCGCCAGATAACTGCCCCTAGAATATACCCTGCTCAAGCCCCGCAGCAAAGCCTGCCGCCTGTTCTGATAATGTGTCGCCAAAGCTATCACAAAAGCTGCCCTTTAGCACAATAGGCGGCTGGACAAGGCGCCATTTCAGACCAGTTGCGATGGCATTAATGGCCTGTCTGGTGGCTGTGCCGTCAAGCCCTGCGCGGATATATATGCAAGCTGGCAAGCCTGCCTGCCTGTCCAACCAGCCATTATAGCATCTGTCAAACATATCTTTTGTCATGCCCGACATATAGCCGATATTTTCAATAGTCCCAAGCATGATACCGTCACATGCCAGCCCATCTTCTATCTGCACCTCTTGAGGCTGTTTAGTTACAAGCCTGAGGGCGGGCGCATATTCCTGAATACTGGCAATCGCCTGTGTGGCCAGCAGGCGGGTATTTTCAGACGGAGTATGGGCGATGAAAAGAAGAGTTTTCAATATCCGGCTTCCTGTTCTATGGTGATATGTGGATGTCGGTATAATTGATAAGGAGCATATTGTGTCAGTCCTCTTACAGCAGGAAATTGAACAGCATCTGGGCTCATTGCCTGACTGGCAGTTTAACAAAGATAAGCACGCGCTGGAGATTGGCTACCGGTTTGACAGTTTTGCCAGTGCTATCAGCTTTATGATGCAGATCGCGATTATCGCTGACAAGATGAATCATCACCCCGAATGGTCAAATGTGTATAACCGCGTGCATATCAGCCTGACAACCCACGATGCAGGCGGTGTCAGCATGCTGGATATAGAGCTTGCCAAGGCCATGGACAAGGCTGCACACACAAGACAGGCTGGTATTTTGTGATCAGCACCATGACAGCTGAATTATCCGGCATTGTCGGCATCAGCTTTTTTATCGCAGGTATCATCAAGGGTCTTATCGGTATTGGTCTGCCAACTGCCGCGCTCACGCTATTGACGATTTCGGTAACACCGCTTGAAGCAATCGGTCTGAATGTGATGCCTATGGTAGTCACCAACCTCTATCAGCTATGCAAGGCAGATAGCATTAGACAGCTTATCTCGTCATATTGGCGGTTTGCCGGTGTGATGATGGTCTGTATGACAGGGACTGCATTGCTGGCCGCATCGCTTGGCAACGATATTATCAGGCTGATGATAGCGATATCTATTTTTGGCTTTACCCTGAATCAGCTATTTGGGCATGCGCTATATCTGCCACCGCATCTGGACAGGCCGTTTCAATATGTACTTGGCGGGCTGGCTGGCCTGATTGGCGGGCTGACCTCGGCATGGGGTGTGCCAATTACAATATATCTGGTGATGAAGAATGTATCACCAAAGCAGTTTATTGATGCGACAGGTTTTCTTGTGACAATAGGCTGTGTGCCGATTATTTTCGGCTATAGTGTCACCTCGATATTCCATCTGGGCATTATTGGCTATGGCATATTGGGCAGTTTGACAGCGATCGCAGGGTTTGCCATTGGTGAGCGTCTGCGCCCCTTTGTCAGTGCGGTGTTTTTCCGCAAGCTGGTACTTGTGCTGTTTCTGTTTATGGGGCTGAGGCTTGGTTATGCTTCATTGACTTCTTTTATGAATTGAGCCCTGATAAGGGGCGGCAGGTAATTTTTCACAAGGCACATCATGTCATCTATAGCGTGGGGGCTGTTGCTCCTGTTGTCCTTTATCTGGGGCGCATCATTTTATTTTATTGAGGTGGGGCTTGGCTATCTTGACCCGTACTGGCTTGTCAGCCTCAGGCTAGTGACAGGGGCGATAGCGTTAACGGCGTGGCTGGTGTTAACAGGCAATATGCCTGTCCCCAATTTTTCATTATCGCCGACCCGTTCTTTATGGATAGCAGGTGCGGTGATGGGGGTGCTGAATAATATCATCCCCTTCAGCCTGATTGCCATTGGCCAGCAATATGTGACAGGCGGGATGGCCTCTATCCTGAATGCAAATACAGCCTTTATGGGGGTAATTGTCTCGGGTCTGTTTCTGGCGGCAGAACCAGCAAAATGGCACCGCATCATCGGGGTTATTATTGGGATTTTTGGCGTTAGCATCGCCATTGGCCTTGAAAATCTGTCTGGCGGGACAGAAGATAGCACTATTTTATGGGGGCAGATTGCCATTATTCTGGCAACCATTTCATATGCTTTTGCGGGCGTGTGGGGCAAGGTGAAACTGGCCGGATTTCAGCCAATTCATGGTGCTGTTATAATGTTGGTCTGCTCGGCTGTCATATCTGTATTTGTGGCCAGCCTGTTTTCAGGTACACCGCAACCTGCGATATTCTCTGCGCCGTTTGACATGATATTGCTGGTGATAGGGCTAGGTGTCTTTGGCACGGCACTGGCCTATCCGCTATATTTCCGTATTCTTGAACTTGCAGGCGCATCCAACCTGATGCTGGTAACGATTATCGTGCCTGTATTTGCGCTTGTTATAGATGCAATGCTGTTACAGCAATTTGTCAGCTATGCAGATATGGCAGGGTTCGGACTGGTCGCAATCGGGCTGATGGTTATGGATGGGCGGCTAAACAGATTTATACCGGTAAAGCTAAAATAGAAAATCCAGCCCCCACAGACATAACAGGCCGGTAATGATGGTGGCGATGACATTTCTGGTTGTTATTGCAACAATAGCCGCTATCACGGCCGCATAGATACGCATATTACCGTCAATCTGAATCTGCTGGTCTGTCGATATAAAAATACCGGACAGAATTATCGGCATCAGCACAGCCACAGGCACAAACTGCATTGCTTTTTGCACAGGCTTTGGCAATTCGGCAGGTAAAATTCCGCTTAGAGGTAGAAAACGCGCTGCAAAGGTTGCCAGACCACAACAGATCATAATAATCCAGATCATGCCGCCTCTCCTGTAAGCCTGTCAGATATCATGCCCGCGATAATGCCGCCACAGGCCGCCAGTATCAGCCAGCTATTCCATGGAAGTGACTGGCAGGTAAGCGCAATCACACCTGCGGTCAGCGCGGCAACAATCTGGGGTGTGGATTTCAGAAGTGGTATCACAATCGCCATAAATGATAGCGGTATCGCAAAGCCAAGTGAAAGCGCCTTTGGGATGGTGGTGCCAAGCATAATGCCGGCCAGTGTGGATATCTGCCAGACCGTAAATAGCAACAGCCCACTACCCAGAAGATGATAATGCATATACTGATTATGTGGCTTGTCGATATATCGCCTAATAGTGACTGCATAGGCCTCATCTGTTAGCAGATAGGCAAGCACAACACGCCACCGCAAAGGCAAATGCCTCAGATAAGGCAGCATCGATGTTGAATAGAGCATATGGCGCGCATTAATCGCCGCAATTGACGAGACCAGAACAACCGCAGGGGTGGCCGCTGCCAGAAGCTGGGTGAAGACAATCTGGCTGGCACCGCCAAATAATATTGACGAAAGCATGAATGTTTCCAGTGCAGACATGCCGCTTTCAACGCCCAGAATGCCATAGACCATCCCGAACGGCACAATACCTGCCTGAAGTGGCAGTTCATCAAGAATACCTGACTTGAATTCGGCAAATGTAGGGCTGGGCTGTTTCATCTCTGTTAAAATCTTTAGCTTGTTGATATACGCCTTATTGCATAATTCATCCCAATTTTGTACCAGAGAAACATAAATACCAGACAAAGATAATTGTATCGGGGCCAGAGATGAGAGATATAGCAGAGTTGCTGTCCGGAGATGTATCAGGCACGCCATGCCTTATCAGGGTAGATTATAACTGCCCGATTGATGGCGGCAGGATAACAGATACCACCCGCATAGACAGGACAGTTGACGGGCTTAAGGCACTTCTTGAGGCAGGGGCAAAACTCAGGCTCTGCTCTCATCTTGGGCGGCCCAAGGGGCAGATAAAGCCTGAATATTCGCTTTTGCCGGTCGCAGAGTACCTCTCATCAAGATTGGGGTTTGCTGTGCCGCTTTTATCACCTGATGCGCCAGAGGCTGACACGGGCTCTGATGCATCTGTCATCATGCTTGAGAATCTGAGATTTTTTGCAGGTGAAGAAGCAAATGAACCTGCATTTGCAGCCATGCTGGCACGGTTTGGTGACGTCTATATTAATGATGCGTTTTCATGTGCGCATCGGGCGCATGCCTCAACGCATGCGGTGGCGGCATTGCTGCCTGCCTATGCAGGGGCGTTGCTAAGTGCTGAAGTTACCGCATTAAACAGGGTGCTGGATGCGCCTGTCCGCCCTGTTGTGGCTGTTGTTGGGGGTGCAAAAGTATCTACCAAGCTAGCCGTTTTGAACCATCTGGTAGACAAGACAGATCATATTCTGCTGGGCGGCGGCATGGCCAACACCTTTGCACTGGCGCGCGGCTATGAGATGGGTGCGTCTCTGGCCGAACCTGAGATGCTGGAGATTGTCAGGGAAATCGAAGCCACGGCCAGCACAAGCGGATGCACCATCCATCTGCCCATAGACGGAATCGTGGCAGAGCAGTTCGCCGCTAACGCACCATCGCGTCAGGTGATGCTGTCAGACGGGCTGTCAGACGCCGAGATGATGCTTGATATAGGCGCGCAGACCCTAGCTTCATTTGGCCAGGTGATTGATAAGGCAAATACAGTGCTATGGAACGGGCCCATGGGCGCGTTTGAGCTGGCAGGATTTGATCAGGGCACTTACCAGCTTGCCCGTCATGTGGCCGCCAAATCAAAAGGCGGGTTGACCTCTGTTGCAGGGGGCGGTGATACAGTCGCAGCGTTGAACGGGGCAGGGGTAGCCGAAGAATTTAGCTATGTATCTCTGGCTGGTGGAGCGTTTCTTGAATGGATTGAAGGTAAAATCCTGCCCGGCATCGCAGCGCTAGAGGCATAGAAAATTTACTGGCTTCCAATTCTTAATCTCGGGATTATCTTGAATGATATAAGATGCCGAACATGACAGATGAGGAAATGCCAATGTTCTTTGCCAATCCTTTCAAAACTAGATTGCCGATGAAGTCTGAAGCGCTGGCTGGCCGCAATACGCCGCTTGGCGGGCTAAAACAGCATTGCGTTCTTGGCACACCGCTAGTGCCGCCATTTCCTGAACATCTCAGCAGGCTGGTAGTCGGAATGGGCTGTTTCTGGGGTGCCGAGCGGCTGTTCTGGCAGGTGGAGGGTGTGTATAGCACGGCTGTTGGATATAGTGGCGGGATTACGCCGCATCCGACCTATGAAGAGGTATGTTCGGGGCAAACTGGCCACACAGAGGCGGTGCTGATTATATATGATGCCGGTATCGTCCCGCTTGAAGCGCTGT
This sequence comes from Alphaproteobacteria bacterium, assembly GCA_011524805.1. Taxonomy (GTDB): domain Bacteria; phylum Pseudomonadota; class Alphaproteobacteria; order Puniceispirillales; family Puniceispirillaceae; genus WTJO01. The sequence goes on along the minus strand of WTJO01000019.1, from coordinate 11,363 downwards.
TGAAGATTTTCTGGGAAGAGCATGATCCTACGCAGGCAATGCGGCAGGGCAATGACAGAGGCACACAATATCGCACAGCCCTGTATCTTGATGATGATGAATCCCTAGGGTGCGCGCGTCAGACAGCACAGATATATGGTCAGGCGCTGGCAAGTGCAGGATATGGCGCTATCACCACCGAAATCAGGAAAGAAGATAATTTTTTCTATGCTGAAGATTATCATCAGCAATATCTGCATAAAAACCCAAACGGCTATTGCGGGCTCGCAGGATGTCAGGTTTCGGCAGATTTTCGCCTTTAGGCTTGACCTTCTGTGGTGTCTTGTCTATTGTGCGGGCTCAATGACGAATTTAGCCCGTTTCGGGCATGTGGGCGAAAGTTAAGAAAATGAAAGTTGCAAGCTCTCTGAAAACCTTGAAAAACCGCGACCGTAACTGTCAGGTAGTACGCCGTCGTGGCCGTCTTTATGTGATTAACAAAAAGAATCCAAGAATGAAGGCACGTCAGGGCTAGCATCTCGCGCCCGATTTGTTGCGCTTGCATCAAGCTGCAACCCAAAATTATAGTGTAATCAGCCGTATGTCACATGATATGCGGCTTTTTCATTATCTAAAACGCCTTTCCACGATGCGGAAAGGCACATCATATGTTTGTTCTTAAATCGTGATAGTGATACTCTTCGTTCTGTTGAAAAGGAACGGTAGAATTATATTTTTGGTATAAATTCGCCATCTTTGATGACGCAAACTCATTTAGGAAGATAATATGCTGTTACCGAACGCAGATCAGGGGATTCTGGATAGACGGGCTGAGATTGTCTCTGCATTGAAATCAATGCTGCCAGCCGGATGTGTGATTGATGATGATAAAAGCATGAGCGCTTTTGATACGGATGGGCTGTCTGCCTATCGAAATCAGCCGCTTGTAGTTGTCCTGCCTGAAACCACACAGCAGGTAGCTGATGTGATGCGCTGGTGCCGTGATAATGCGGTAAAGATTGTACCACGGGGGGCAGGCACCTCATTATCTGGCGGGGCTATTCCGTTGTCAGATGGCGTGCTTCTGGGGCTTGGTAAATTTAACAAAATTACCGAAATTGATTATGAAAACAGAGCAGTGACCGCACAGCCCGGCGTCACCAATCTTGGCATTACGCAGGCCGTTCAGGATGAGGGCTTTTATTATGCGCCTGATCCGTCAAGCCAGATAGCCTGTTCAATTGGCGGCAATATCGCTGAAAATTCGGGCGGGGTGCATTGCCTGAAATACGGGCTGACCACAAATAATGTGCTTGGCATTGAAATGGTCACGATGGATGGCGAGATATTGCGTCTGGGCGGAAAGCATCTGGATGCTGACGGGTTTGATATTCTAGGGGTGATGACTGGGTCTGAGGGTCTGCTGGGTGTGGTTACCGAAGTCACTGTACGGATATTACGCAAACCGGCGAGCCAGCGCGCCCTATTGGTAGGGTTTGACAGTGCGCAGGAAGGCGGGCAGGCGGTAAGTGACGTTATTGCTGCCGGCATTATTCCGGCCGGTATGGAGATGATGGACGGCCCTGCGATTAATGCGGCAGAAGATTTTGTCGGGGCAGGCTATCCAAGAGAGGCGGCGGCCTTGCTGATTGTTGAGCTAGACGGCCCTGAAACAGAAGTTGATTTTCTGATCAATGCTGTCTCTGAAATTGTGAAAAAGGCTGGAGCAACCTCTATCCGTGCCAGCACTTCGGAGGCTGAGAGAAACCAGTTCTGGGCAGGGCGCAAATCGGCCTTTCCAGCGGTGGGGCGTATCTCGCCAGATTATCTTTGTATGGATGGTACCATCCCGCGCAAGGCTTTGCCTGAAATGCTAACCCGCATGGCCTCAATGAGCCAGAAATATGGCCTTAGGGTTGCCAATGTATTTCATGCAGGTGACGGCAATCTGCATCCTCTGATTCTGTTTGATGCGAACCAGCCGGGCGAGCTTGAACGGGCAGAGGAATTTGGCGCCGATATCCTGCGAAACTGTGTTGCGCTAGGCGGTGTGCTGACAGGTGAACATGGGGTTGGTGTAGAAAAGCGAGATTTGATGGGTGAGATGTTTACCGAAGATGATCTCAAACAGCAGCAGCGCCTGAAATGTGCATTTGATCCGCAGCATCTGTTAAATCCGGGCAAGGTATTTCCTGTTCTGCACAGATGTGCCGAGCTAGGCAGGCTTCATGTACATCATGGCAAGTTACCGCATCCTGATATTCCACGATTTTAATTTTTTGGCAAAATCTGGCCAGAAGATATTCAGATGATATATACACCCCAAAATACCGATGAAATACAGTCGATACTTGCGCAGGCAATGGACTCACAGCGTCCGCTTTATGCCTGTGGCACCCGCACCAAATCCGGCATGCATTGTCAGGTTTCCGCAGAAGACAGCCTGTCTATGGAACATTATTCGGGTATTATTGATTATGAACCTGAAGAGCTGGTGTTGGTGGTGCGGGCAGGCACAAGGCTGGATGAAATTGACCAGCTTCTGGCGAAACATAACCAGATGCTGGCCTTTGAGCCGGCAAATCTGTCAAAGATGTTTGCATCTGAACATGGTGGCACAATTGGCGGTATAATTGCGACAAACCTCTCAGGCTCACGCAGAATTTCTGCAGGGGCAGCGCGTGACTATCTGCTTGGGTTTGATGCGATATCTGGCCGATGTGACCAGTTTAAATCTGGTAGCCGCGTGATGAAAAATGTCACTGGTTATGATCTGTCAAAATTAATGTGCGGGTCTTATGGCAGGCTGGCTATCCTCTCAGACATAACCTTAAAAGTACTTCCAAAGCCGCAGACTGTGCAGACTGTCTGTTTGACAACAGACACGCTGGCAGAGGCACAGGCGAGTGTCAGTCAGGCATTCACCTCATCAGTTGAGCCATCAGGCGGCGCTATTTTGCCAGTGGCAGACAGGTTTACCAGCTATATCAGGCTGGAAGGTGTAGCGGTATCTGTTGCAGACAGACTTACAGCGCTTAAAAATATTCTGGATGGACAGGGCGAGGTTAGCGTTCTGGAAGCAGACGAAAGCACACTATTCTGGCAGCAGATAACAAATGCCGAACAGCTAGCCTCATCTTCAGGGCAAATCTGGAAATTATCTATCGTGCCATCAGCCTTGCCGCAAATTATTGAAATTATCTCGTCAGCGCATACATGCAGCTATATTGCAGACTGGGCAGGCGGGCTGGTATGGCTGAATTGCGAGATATCAGATACCGCAGCCTCAAGCGCCATTATCCGGAACGCTATTTCTGCGCATGGCGGCGGGCACGCCCATCTGGTGCGGGGTGAGGCTGGTGAACATATCGCTAAATTCCAGCCGCAGCCAGAACAGCTTGCAATGCTTCAGTCGCGTATCAAAACAGCCTTTGACCCGCTTCATATTCTGAATCCGGATATTATGGGGCATGAAGTGCCTGACAGCACAGCACGGGCTGATGCTGGAGAGAAAGAATAGCCATGCAAACCCATTTTTCAGCCACACAGCTAGCAGAGCCCCAGATTCAGCAGGCAGATGATATTTTGCGGAAATGCGTGCATTGCGGCTTTTGTACAGCGACCTGTCCGACCTTTGTGCTAACAGGTGATGAACGTGATAGCCCGCGTGGGCGGATATGGATGATACGCGATTTTCTTGAGCAGGATAGTCCTGCTGATAGTCGCCTGCAATATCATCTGGACAGATGTCTGACCTGTCTGTCCTGCATGACAACCTGTCCCTCGGGGGTAGATTATATGCATCTGGTAGATATTGGCCGAGAGCGTCTGGATAGCACTACATCACGCCCGCTTTCAGACAGGCTTGTCAGGTGGATGTTAAGCCATATTGTGCCGCATGCCGGACGGTTTCATCTGGCATTGCTGGCCGCACGGCTGGCAAAGCCGGTCTCATTTCTATTGCCAAAGCGCCTGAAGGCAATGGTATCACTTGCGCCGGCAACGCCTCAACCGCTTGACAGAATTGGCAGAACAGATGCCAGCTATGCAGATAAAAACACAGCTTCAATAAAACGGGTGATGCTTCTGGCAGGATGCGCCCAGCGCGCTATAGATCCAGAAATTAATGCGGCCACCATAAGACTGCTGAACAGATTCGGCATAGAGGTTGTTGTAAAATCACAGGCCAGCTGTTGTGGTGCGCTAGCCCATCATATCTCGGCGCATGACAAGGCAATGCAGACAATGCGGCAGACAGCAGATGCGTGGCGTGACGAGATTGAGGCGGGCAGGATTGACGCGATTATTGTCAATACTTCAGGCTGTGGTACCCAGCTTAAAGATTATGGCCAACTATTGGCAGATGATGCTGATTATGCCGAGATAGGCAGTCAGATATCCGACTATGCAATGGATATTTCCGAGTTGCTGGCACGGCTGGATGTGCTGCCCCTGAACGCACCAAACGGGCTGGTTGTGGCCTATCATGCTGCCTGTTCACTCCAGCATGGCCAGAAAGTCACCGAAGCCCCAAAAGCGATTCTGGAACGTGCCGGTTTTCGCATTGTCAGCCCCGCTGAATCGCATCTTTGTTGCGGGTCTGCCGGTGTCTATAATGTGCTTCAGCCAGAACTATCGCAACAGCTTCAGGCACGTAAACTTTCTGCTCTGAATGCCACAGGGGCAGATATTGTAGCGGCTGGCAATCTGGGATGTATAAACCAGCTAGCTGATAGCACGGCGCCTATCTGCCACACTGCCCAGCTACTTGACTGGGCATATGGGGGTGACGCACCTGCGGCAGTTGCGCAGGCAGGCATCAGCATACAGCACGTATCAGATTAACGGCTAGGGAGTGAAAAAATCATTGCCTTTATCATCTGTTACAATGAAGGCAGGGAAATCTTCAACTTCGATGCGCCAGATAGCTTCCATCCCCAATTCGGGATATTCCAGCACCTCAACCTTCTTGATTGAATCCAGCGCCAATTTTGCGGCCACACCGCCAATTGAGCCAAGATAGAAACCGCCATGCTTGGCACAGGCCTGTTTTACGCTGGCAGACCTGTTACCCTTTGCCAGCATCACCATTGAGCCGCCTGCGGCCTGAAACTGGTCAACATAGCTATCCATGCGGCCTGCGGTGGTTGGCCCGAATGATCCTGAAGCATGGCCGTCAGGTGTTTTTGCAGGGCCAGCATAATAGACAGGGTGATTTTTGATATAGTCTGGCAATGTACCTGTCTGTTCCAGCACTTCGCGCAATTTTGCATGGGCAATATCCCGTGCAACGATCATTGGCCCTGTCAGATTAACCCGCGTTTTCACCGGATATTGAGACAGGGTTTTCAGAATATCTGCCATTGGCTGGTTCAGATCAATATTCACCACCTCATCTGCATCAGAGATGTCAATATCAGGCAGAAAACGTGCTGGATTGGCTTCTAGCTGCTCAAGAAATAGCCCGTCTTTTGTGATTTTGGCCTTTATCTGTCTGTCTGCAGAACAGGACACGCCAATACCGACAGGACAGCTTGCCCCATGACGTGGCAGTCTGATAACGCGAACATCATGGCAGTAATATTTGCCGCCAAACTGTGCGCCTATGCCAAGCTCTCTGGTCATTTGCAGAATTTCTGCTTCCCATTCCAGATCGCGCCATCCGCGCCCTGATGCATCGCCCGATGTTGGTAGATTATCCAGATCGCGCACTGAGGCTTTTTTGACTGTTTTCAGATTAAATTCAGCAGACGTCCCGCCAATCACAATCGCCAGATGATAGGGCGGACAGGCCGCAGTCCCCAGCGATATAATCGCGTCATGCAAAAACTCGCGTAGCGCTTGCGGATTCAGCACAGCCTTTGTTTTCTGATGCAGAAATGTTTTATTCGCAGACCCGCCACCTTTCTGGATAAAGGTAAAATGATATTCGTCACCATCACCGGCGGCGATATCTATCTGGGCAGGCAGGTTATTATTGGTATTGACCTCTTCAAACATGCTAAGTGGCGCAAGCTGTGAGAAGCGCAAATTATGGCTTTGATAGGTATCATAAATGCCCTTTGATAATGCTTTTGCATCTCCGCCGCCAGTAAGCACACGCTCACCTTTGGTCGCATTAATCAGCGCGGTGCCTGTATCCTGACACATGGGCAGGACTTTATCTGCTGAAATAACTGCATTTTTCAGCATTTCCAGTGCAACGAACTTGTCATTATTGCTGGCCTCGTCATCATCCAGAATAGATTTTAGCTGGCCAAGATGACTGCTCCGCAATAGATGAGACACATCTGCCATGGCTTCCTGTGCCAGAAATGTGAGGCCTTCGGGGTCAATATGTAATATATCGGTGCCATTATGCTGGCTAACTGACACATAGTCAGATGAGAGTTTACGATATTCAGTATCGTCAGAGGTTACAGCAAGAAGCGGGCTATACAGAAATTCTGTCATAATATCACCATGAAGCTATACAGAGTTTACGTTAAGAGAATATGAATATGTAACAGTCGGGGCAGGCGGCAAGATAGGGTGTGCCAACTAGCAGACAGGCAGAATATTGCCGCTATTGTCAGCCTGTCAGGATTCGGCATCAGAATTTTTCCGGAAATGATCAAGCGATACAACCTTGGCACTATCTGTGGTGTCTGCGGTGTCAGTGTCCATGATATCCGGAGCGGTTATGTTTTTTTCTGCCGCATTATCATCAGATGCCGGCTTACTGCCAGCCTCTACCACGGTTGGGGTATTGGTATCAGCTGTTCCGTCCGATGAACCATCATCAGCGCCTTCTGCATCTTCAGCACCACTGAATTGCAGGCCAAATCCGACAGACGGGTCGGTAAAATGCGTAATCGCTGAAAACGGTATTTTTAGGCGGTGCTGAACCCCTGAAAATGACAGCCCAACACTAAAATTATGTTCGGTAACAGCCAGATCCCAGAATTGGTGTTGCAGAACAATCGTCATCTCGTCTTTGTGGGCATTCCGAAGAGAATCGCTGATATCAACATCTGGATGGCTGGTATTGAACGAGATATAGAAATGTGCATCACCAGGCAGGCCTTCATGGGCAACTAGTGCCAATGCGCTTCTGACAACTGTCCGGAGCGAATCTTCGACCAAAAGCTCATAATTTATCGCATCGTCGTCTTTGCTTTCAGTCATTACAGTCCAGCGCCTTTCAGCTCGCCATGAATAAAGTGGAAACGCTTCTGTTGCCAGGTGCGCTTCCCAACCCCGCCCGACCGAGCTCAAGCGGCCGGGACTTTAAAATGGTGCTTTACCTGCATTACGCAGCTACAGCAACCGGAGCAGTGTTGTCGTTTGCAACTACTACATTGGCCCGATATCGGCGGTTACCATACCGAGCGAAAATAATACCTTTACTACATGCGTCGATCCTATTTCGCCCCCAAAACCATATGCTGGATATGCGCAGACCGTTCTGATGATAGCTATCACAGTCCGGCCAGAATTGGTGGAGGCGCCGGGTACCGCCCCCGGGTCCGCCCTGCTTATTCCGTATCACGTTTATCGCCATAGTCAGGACAAGCCTGACAAGGCTAGTATAAGCCCTGTTTGCATTAAGGCAAAGTAAATTGTCACACTGCCGGTTTCAGCCAATTTAACCATTTGCCGCTAGCCGCTTGGCTTGGTAATGTGCAAGCAGGCTGACCACTGGATTTTTGCCTAGGTTGTCTGTCGAAGATATCAGGCGATCATGCTGTCAAAGGAGCGGAAATGAAACAGTATCTTGAATTGCTGTCACATGTGCTGGAGCAGGGCGTAGATAGAGGCGACAGAACCGGCACCGGCACACGTTCTGTGTTTGGTCACCAGATGCGTTTTGATCTCTCGCAAGGCTTTCCGTTACTGACCACAAAAAAGCTGCATATTCGTTCAATCATCCATGAATTATTGTGGTTTATCCAAGGTGATACCAATATCGCCTATCTGAACGAACATGGCGTATCCATCTGGGATGAATGGGCAGATGAACATGGCGATCTGGGCCCTGTCTATGGTCGGCAATGGCGGTCATGGCAAAAACCAGACGGACAGGCCATTGACCAGCTGGCAGAATTGCTTGACGGGCTGAAACATAATCCTGCCTCGCGGCGTCATATTATTACGGCATGGAACCCTGCGGATGTCGGGGATATGGCACTTCCGCCATGCCATTGTCTGTTCCAGTTCTATGTCGCAGAAGACAGATTGTCCTGCCAGCTTTATCAGCGTTCTGCAGATATCTTTCTGGGTGTGCCATTTAATATCGCTTCCTATGCGTTATTTACCCACATGATTGCGCATGTATCAGGGCTGAAGGTAGGTGATTTTGTGCATACGCTTGGCGATGCCCATCTATATCATAATCATTTTGAGCAGGCGAAATTGCAACTTACCAGAACACCGACTGCACTGCCAAAGCTGGTATTTCGCCAGCCGCCAGACAGCCTGTTTGATTTCCGCTATGAGCATATAGCGATTGAGGATTATCAGGCTGAACCTTCTATCCCTGCGCCGATAGCTGTGTAAAGCTGATGGCTGATATATCTCAAAACAGGCTGGTATGCGTTGTTGCAATGGCAACCAATCATGTGATCGGCGATGGCGAAGATTTAATCTGGCACCTGCCAGGTGATCTGCGTCGTGTCAAACAGCTCACCATGGGCTGTCCGCTGATTATGGGACGCAAGACCTATCAGTCAATTGGCAGGCCGCTTCCGGGCAGGCTGAATATCGTACTTACCAGAAATGCCGGCTTTTCGGCAGAAGGTATTGTAGCTGTCACTAGCTTTGAGGCTGCAATCGCACGCGCCGAGCAATGGCTGGAAGAGCAGAATAGCCAGACAGATGTGCCAGAACGGCGCATTATTTTATTTGGCGGCGGCGAGATATACAGGATTGGGCTTGATTGCTGTGATGCCATTGAAGCAACAATTGTTGAAGATGCCAGCCATGACGGGGTGCGTTTCCCGCAGATAGATAATGCGGCGTGGCATGATGAGCTTTTAGAGGCTATTCCTGCCTCTGACAGCCATCCTGCCTTCAGCTATCACAGGCTGACGCGGATCGCACAGCCGGCCATGTCACTTGCCGAGCGTGCGCAGAGCACATAGATAAATCAGCTATTCTGCCTATTCCATGATAATCGCGGGCATGCCATCTGACTGTGTGTCAAGCTGGCTGGTAACGCTTGCTGCTATCTGTTTATAGATCAGCGCATGAGGTCCGTCAGGCGCGCTGGCGACAACAGGTGTGCCTTCATCAGATGTTTTGCGGATTTCCATTTCAAGCGGCACATGCCCCAAAAACGGAACACCCATTCTGGCCGCTTCAGCCTCGGCACCACCTGTGCCAAAAATATCTGCGCGACCGCCACAATCAGGGCAGAGAAAATAGCTCATATTTTCAATAATGCCAAGCACCGGCACATCAACACGTCTGAACATATTCAGCCCCTTGCGGGCATCAATCAGTGCCAGATCCTGAGGTGTTGATACAATCACCGCCCCTGCCAGTGCAGCACGCTGTGACAAGGTAAGCTGGGCATCGCCTGTGCCGGGAGGCATATCAATCACCAGAATATCAAGCTCGCCCCATGCCACATCTGTCAGCATTTGCTGCAGCGCAGACATGACCATGGGCCCCCGCCAGATGGTCGGGCTATCTTCTTCTACCAGAAACCCGATAGACATAGCTTTCAGACCCCATGCATCAATTGGTACAAGCTTTTTATCTTTTGTTTCAGGGCGCTGATTAATGCCTAGCAGGCGTGGCAAAGACGGCCCGTAAATATCTGCATCCAGAATGCCTGTCTTTTTACCAAGCGCAGCAAAGCCAAGCGCCAGATTTATCGCTGTTGTCGATTTCCCAACGCCGCCCTTGCCAGAGGCAACCGCTACAATATGCGTGGCAGGTGATGCCATCTGCTCAACCCCTGTTTGTGCGCCAGCATGATCATGAGAGTGGCCGTGAGAGTGGCCATGAGAATGACCAGCATGGGCGTGGGGGGATGGTTGCGTGCCTGCCTCACGATGTGCTGTCACAATCGCGGTAACAGACAACACACCATCAATGGCATGGACGGCCTGTTCTGCTGTAGTGCGTAATGCATCTGCATGCGCGCTGATAGACGGGCTTATCTCAATCGTAAAAATAACGTTGCCATCTTTGATGGCGATACCTGATACAGCCTTCGCCTCTACAATATTTTTTCCTGAAAAATCACCATTTTCCAGCGGTAAATTCACATCTGACAGGCTCGACAGTATTTTTTGTTCGGTTATTTTGTCTGACATTCTTGAATTTCCTGTCCAAAGGTCAAATATAGTAAGGGATAGGCTATTGTGTTGACTTAGTCATTATGGGCTTGTTTTACAAGTGCAGATGATAACAGGATGCATAAATTGTCATAATTTTTTTGCGAAGCGGCGAATAGGAGCCTGATACATGCCCTGGAACAATCAAGGCAATAACAATGGCGGCCCATGGGGCGGCGGTAATAATGGCGGCAATAATGGCGGCAACCCGTGGGGAGGCGGACCACAGCGCCCATCTGGCGGCCGGCCTAATCCGCCTGACTTCGACAAGGTCATTAATGATCTGAAAAACAATTTCGGTGGCAAGATGCCGGGCGGTGGTTCGTCACGGCGTTTTATCCTGCTGGGACTTATTATCCTGATGGGTCTGTGGGCGGCCACAGGGTTTTATCGGGTAAACCCACAGCAACAGGGCGTTGTGCTGAGATTTGGTGAATGGATCAGAACTACAGGGCCGGGACTTCATTACCATCTGCCATTTCCGATTGAGCAGGTGCTGACACCGGATGTTACACGGGATAACAGGCTTGAAATTGGCTTCCGTGATGTGGCTGGCAGCAGTGCTACCAGACGTGACATTGCAGATGAAAGCCTGATGATTACAGGTGATGAGAATATTGTCGATATTGACTTTGTCGTATTCTGGCGAATTTCGGATGCTGGTGAATATTTGTTTAATCTGGCTGACCCTGATGAAACTATTAAAGTCGCGGCCGAGGCGGTGATGCGAGAAATTATCGGGCAGACAGCTATTCAGACAGCCCTGACAGAAGGTCGTCAGAATGTGCAGTTCGCCGTTCGAGAGAAACTGCAGGAATTGCTTGATGATTATCGCGCAGGCGTGCGGGTGCGCGAGGTACAGCTACTAGCTGTTGACCCGCCATCTGATGTGATCGATGCCTTTAACGATGTTCAGCGTGCGCGTCAGGATAGAGACAGGCTGAAAAACCAGGCTGAAGCCTTCCGAAATGATATTGTGCCGCGTGCCCGTGGTCAGGCCGCTCAGCTTATTGCAGAAGCGGAAGCCTATCGTGAAGAGGTGATGAACAGAGCAAAAGG
>WTJO01000138.1 GCA_011524805.1 Alphaproteobacteria bacterium | reverse complement strand
TTATGTGACCACTTTTGAACCCAGTAATCAGAGGTATTAAATTTAGTCCAATCAACTCTCTTACTGAGTGGATTACCATTTGCATCATTCTCAGTATCTACCCATGTATATGCCTTAGGATTCACTCTAGCAATATAACGGTATTCATAGTCATTACCTCTTCTAACTTTAATGAAACCAATGACACGAGCAATAGGAATATAATCATTACCACCTGTTAATGCTGCAGTGTTAGGGAAACCTCGCTCAGATAATGCTGAATACAAAGGATCAGAGGATGACAATTGTATATGAATGATATCATCTTTATACAATGAGTTTGTACTCTCTGTAGGTTCATAATCATCATTTCTTTGACCTAAACTATCAAACCAATATCTTACTGTGTCAGTACCATCCACAAATGCAATTGTACTAGAATTTGCCCATGCTTGAGTAGTTGAATCTAAACTAGATTGATTTGTTTGGTGAATCAGTGGTGCAATATATTTGGTGTCATTGAATGTTACAATTTGACTCTCACCATCATTGTTAGTAATTACCTCAGTTTTATATGCATTTTGATTACATGCAATACCATCACAATAAGATTCTAATGGTTTGACAATATCAATACCTCTATCATAATAAATCGCAGCAAATGCATCACCAGCGGTCATATCAGTGTATGGATTATTAAAGAAAATAAAACCAACTCCGTCAAGATTATTATCAACATATCCCGTAATCCTTCTATAAATTGTTTGATCAGCAGGATCTCTATTGGATACAATTAACATACCTGACTGTACCTCACTCATGTAACTATCACTGTCACCATTGACATATCTAAAGACACTTCCTACACCTGGACCTGTAAATGTAATTCCAGTGGCATCAGATGTCCATGAAATGGTAGCACCTGCAGGTGTCAAAGTGTTTCCGCTAGTTCCACTACCTGTATCATTAATTACAATAAGAGTAGTTGTATTACCTCCAATTGGATCACCTACATGTCGCAACCTGTTAGTACCATGTGCAAATTTACATGATCCCACAGGTAAACCATCTTTACAGAATACATTTTCACCATTATCGCTTTTTGCGTTTATTAATAATGGAGTTACAAATCCACGGTGGTCAAAGTAAATGAATGGAGTAGATGTAGCATCTTGTAAGACAATCTTACTTAAAATAGCATCTCCATTAGCTCCACCACCACTTACGATAACTTCTGTGATTCTAGTTCCTCTTGATAATATTGTATCTGTCCCCGAAAATGCGGTTACATCTTGAGGAATAACATAATTACCTACTTCAACTGCAACAACATCGCTAATAGTTAATTTTCTACCTCCAGCACTAGCAGTAGATGTCTGTGAAATAAAGACATCATTCCATTTTACTTTTGGTGTATATACTGATTGAACAGGTAATGTGCTATAAAATGTTTGATATTGATCACCTGCCTCTAATAATTGTGGTTTACCAAATGCTCTCTGCTCAAGACCTGTTTCTCTACTTGTACCACCAAATCCAATGGTATTATCTAAGAAAGTTTTAAAGTCACCAATTTGATAGAATTCATATTCAGGATCATAGAAATGCTTGTAGTTTACTGGGTCATATCCTGTATTTTCATCTGCATACCAAATAATAAGACCTTTCTCTTCAACTGCTTGAGTGAAAGGAACATCTTCATCCTTCATAAAGAATGACATCTCAAATGCATGTTCTTCATACTTAGGAATAAACTGGTCAATAGTAATATATTTCTCTCTTAAATTCTCCCCCTCTTCACCAAATCTAGCAACAAAGTGTAAGTTACTAGTTTTTGTTGTACCAGAAATGGTATCATCAAGAGCACCTGTGGTGTAAGTTGTTTGAATTAATGCTCCAAATGGTGGTGCTCCATTATAATCCTCTGTAAATACATATAAATCTTGACCATCATATCTTGCCTGTTGATCATTATTAGATGATGAGGCAATACCAGTGTAACTAGTATCAATTGCCACAGTTACTGTCTTTGTGCTATCATTTAATCCAGTAACCTTGAAGCGTCTTACACCTTGCGTCTCTGTACCACGCTGTCTGTAATCATAAATGTAATCATTAACCATGAACTGATAATAATATAGATCAGCATTAGCACCAGTAAATGTAATTGTGGTTGCTGTTATTGTGAAACTAGCTGATGGCAACTCTAAATTCTTGTAGATTGAATTGAGATATGTCTTTAATGCTCTTCTCTCATATGGATAGTATCTAATGTAAGATCTGTTACCATCTGCATTTGCCCATACATCAGTACCAAAACTAGGTAAATCACTGATTTCTACATTCTTACGGTTGAAATCAGCAGTTACTTCAATCCACAATCTATCAACTGACCACTGTTCACCTGATGGTCTGAGTGTAAAGATCCTATATTGTTTTGGTATTAACTGTCCCTGGAGTGAGTCGATGTATACAATGTCATCTGTAGCAAGTGATAATGTTGTCTCTAATCTTACCTCTACAAACTTCCTTGTAGTATCGGCTAAGATAACTCTAAACGCATTGATCCATGTCTGCTGATCTGCTGTTAGACCTGGATTATTACTAATATAATTGTTTACGAATGTGGTATTGGGTTGTCCATACTTAGTTTCTACTGCTGATAATATACTAGGATCTTGGAATCTAAACTGTACGTTACCACTAGATCTGATGTAAAATCTGTGTGATCCAGATTGAGTAGGTTTAAAATATCCATTCCACTTTACACCACCAAGAGTGGACAAATATGAATCTCTGATCTTATCTCCATATAAGAAGAACCCACGCTCCCAGAAATTATCACTCTCTGTTCTCTCTTCACCTGTAATTACATCATATGTGCCATT
>WTJO01000125.1 GCA_011524805.1 Alphaproteobacteria bacterium | reverse complement strand
GGCGCCATTTGCACAGGCACCTATCTGATGGCAGCCGCCGGCCTGCTGGATGATAGGCGTTGCACCATTCACTGGGAAAATATTGACGGGCTGGCCGAAGAATTTCCCCTGCTGGAAATCACCAATGAGCTGTTTGAAATTGACGATACCAGAATCACCTGTTCAGGCGGCACAGCCTCTCTTGACATGATTTTATATATGATCGGACAGATACATGGGCAGACACTGGCCGCTCAGGTATCTGACCAGTTTATCCATGACAGGATACGGGATCCTAGCGACAGGCAGAGAATGGAATTGCGCTCACGTCTGGGCGTATCTCACCCCAAATTGCTGGCTGTGGTTGACTATATGGAACAGGGGCTGGAAGAGCCGTTATCACAGACAGAGCTTGCACAGAAAGCCAATCTGTCAACCAGACAGCTTGAACGGCTATTCAGGAAATATCTGTCTACCACCCCGACCCGATATTATCTGAATCTCAGGCTGGCACGTGCACGGCACCTGCTTCGCCAGACCTCGATGTCGATATTATCCATTGCGCTTGCCTGCGGGTTTGTGTCTGCCTCGCATTTCTCAAAATGCTATCGTGAGGTGTATGGCCGCACCCCGCGCGCAGAAAGACAGCCTGAAACAGCTGCTGAATAGCCACAGCTATTTGACATGGCTGGCGGCCTGTTTAATCGCTGACACCATTGAAGCAAGCCCTGTTTTGCGGGTTGGCGATAAGTGACTATCAAGACCGATTTCAGCCAGAAAATCAGGTTCTGTTGCCAGAATCTCATCTGCCGTTCGCCCTGAATAGACCCGCAATAGCAATGCAATCAGCCCCTGTACAATCGCCGCATCAGATGAGGCGCTGAAATATAGCTTTCCGTCCTGCTCTTCAGAACCAAAATAGACAACTGACTGGCACCCTTTTAGCTGGTGCGCTTCATCCTGCCAGTCTTCTCTTATAGCCGGCAGATGCCGCCCCTGATCAATCAGATGCTGATAGCGGTCAGCCCAGTCGTCAAAATAGGAGAATTCGTCAACCAGCTCCTGAATTTCCTCAGTTATAGACATGTCATTCTTTCTAGTTTGTTATGCCGGCAAGATAGCCTGTGATTGTGTTATGCCATATTATAGCTGTTAATATAGGGCAAAAGGCTTGCCCTGCCCCCCTATTTTCCCATAAAGCTATGTGTGTTGACACAAAGTTTCAAGCCAGACAAGGGCATTTCATGACGCAACAGGCGCGAATATCATTTTTTCTGCCCCCGATTTTGTTCTGGGGACTGATTGGCGGGTTTGTGTTCCTCCGGTCTGTGATGGTTATGCTGTCGCCACTTGAGCTAGGTGTAGATGAAGCACAATACTGGCTATGGGGACAGAATCTGGCTTTTGGCTATTATTCCAAGCCGCCCCTGATTGGCTGGTGGCTGGGGCTGTGTGATGCGCTATTTGGCAGTTCTGCCGCCGCTGCCAGAATTGGCGCACCTCTGCTTCACGGGCTGATTGCGACCTTGCTCTATCATATAGCAGCCATGCTTTATGACAGGGCGGCCGCACAAATCGCCGCAATATTATGGATCAGCCTGCCAGTTGTGGGGTTGGGGAGCTTTGTGATCTCGACCGATAGCCTGATGCTGTTATTCTGGAGCGCGGGGCTATATTGTCTTGTCCGCGCTGAAACCCATCAGGGCAATAACGACATAATCTGGCTCGGGCTGGCAGGGCTGATGACAGGTTTTGCCATGTTGGCAAAATATGCCGCGATCTATTTTGTGATTGCAATGGCCGGTTTTCTGCTCTCAAAATTCCGCCAGAATCCATCTGGCGGACTGATAAAAGACGGGCTGGCATTTATTGCAGGCTGTCTTGCTGGGGCTTCGCCTACATGGGGCTGGAACCTGTTGAATAGCTTTGTGACTGTGCGGCATCTTGGCGAAAATGCAAATCTTGAAATACCGCTATATTCATTTTCAAATATGGCAGAGTTTATCGCTGCCCAGTTTGCCGTAATAGGCCCGATTACAGGGGTGCTGGTATGTATTGCCCTTGTCGCTGGCAGGCGGGGCACTGGCACACAGCATCAGCCGGCAATGCTGTTATGGTTTATTCTGCCGCCGCTTTTTATCATCACGGCACAGGCCTTTATCAAGGAAGCAAACGCAAACTGGGCAGTCGCCGCCTATCCTGCGGCGATTATCCTGACTGCGGGCATGATAGGCCGGAAAATTACGTCACAAGGCTGGCAGATAGCCAGCCTGTCCGGTATTGGCGTGAATATCATCATAACGCTTGGGGTCGGTTTGTGTCTCGGGACTGGCTCTCTGGGCATATTTACCCCTGATTCAGACCCGTTAAGACGGCTTCGGGGCTGGTCAGTTCTGGCAGAAGATACCGTGCAGATAGCCAATAGAACAGGCGCGAATGCCGTACTTGCTTCCAGCCGCGCATCTGCAGCCGCACTAAGCTGGAAGCTGGCAGATACCCGCCTTGAGATTGTGGTGCCAGCCCCTGATGCTGCGCCTTCAAACCATTATGAACGCACCGCACCGCTAGGCGATGACACGCCGCGACCGCTTATCGCCATTACCGATATAGGCAAATATCCTGACCAGCTAGAGGGCTGGCAGAGTGTGGGCAGCTCGTCAACTGAGATAAGTGCGAACAGAAGCCGGGAATTTCAGTTCTGGCTTTTGCCCTGAGAGGCGACAAACTGGGTGAATTTTTCAAGTGTCTGGGGGCTGACATGATGTTCGACCCCTTCTGCATCCTGTTCAGCCGTATTTTCATCCACACCGATAGAAATCAAAAAATTCCGCACAATCTGGTGACGCTCTTTACAATATAGCGCCAATTCCTGACCTGCTTCGGTCAGAAAGATTGAACGGTAGGGTTTAGCTGTGACCAGACCGTCCTTTTGAAGTCTCTGCACGGTCGCATTGACGGTTGGTGCTGTAACACCAAAACGGGCGGCAAGATCAACAGCGCGCGCTTCACCTGTCTCTGCTATCAGATCTGCTATCATCTCGACATAATCTTCTGCGACTTCGGATTGATGCGCCTTTCTGATGCGCTCAAACTTGATCACACTATCTGAAATATCTTTATCCATCTTCTCTTACCGGCTGTCCCCGTGATGACCATGACTATCGCCATGCCCATTATTCATATATCTAAACCGAAAGGTATCGTAAAAAGTTAGCTGAGGCAAAGATTATTGTTATATTTAATTCGCAGGCGCAACCCCCTATGCCGTAGAAATCAGCTCTGACTGCTGGAAATACCATCGATATGGTGATACTGTTCAAGCGTCAACATCATGAAGGAGATAGCGCATGAGCGAGCTTAACCAACTGGATGAAAATACTGAAATTGCCCTTCAGGCTGCTGCCTTCAGAGCGCTGAGAGATCATCTGCAAACACGCACCGATGTTCAGAATATTGATATGATGAATCTGGCCGGCTTTTGCCGTAATTGCCTGTCAAGATGGGTTCAGGAAGAAGCAGAACGCAAAGGCATGACAGTCAGCAAGGCAGATGCGCGCGAATATGTATATGGCATGCCGTTTGACGAGTGGAAATCCAGCTATCAGACAGACGCAACAGACGCACAGAAACAGGCATTTGCCAAAACGCACACACATAAGGACGACTAGAGATGAGCCTTTCCCCGTCAACAAGCGCAGAACAGCTGGTGCAATATCTTGAACGTATTGAACGGCTTGAAGAAGAAAAACGGGCGCTGATGGCCGATATTAAAGATATATATTCAGAAGCCAAAGCCACCGGCTTTGATACCAAAACCATGCGACAGCTGATCAAAATGCGGGCAATGGATAAGGATCTGCTGGCCGAACAGGATGATTTGCTAGACACCTATCGCGAGGCTGTCGGGCTAAGATAATGAGCGGTTTCGGCGCCAGATTATATCTCAAAATTTTGTCATCTGGCACACCGCTTTGTGTCGGTATTGACCCGCACCCCGATATTATGCCCATGCTATGTGGCGGCGCAAATCAGGATTTACGCACACAGGAAGCCGCAGATAATCTTGAGCGGTTCTGCACGCTGATGCTTGACGGCATCTCAGGGCAGGTCGGTATCATCAAACCGCAGGTGGCCTTTTTTGAGGCCTATGGCGGCAGAGGGCTGGATATTCTGCAATCTGTCTCAGCACAGGCGCGCAAGGCAGGCATGCTGGTGATTATGGACGCCAAACGCGGAGATATTGGCTCAACAGCAAAAGCCTATGCGCGGGCATGGTTAGGGCATGACTCATTTTTCGGTGCAGATGCGCTGACGGTGAATCCCTATCTTGGTGCAGATAGCATTGCCCCGTTTTGTGAGCAGACGCTTGATACAGAGTCAGGGCTATTTGTGCTGGCCAGAACGTCAAATAAAGGCAGTGCAGATATTCAGGCGCTAAAAAGTTCCGAGACGCCAGTCTGGGCACATGTTGCCAATATGCTGACACCGTTTATTGAGGCTGACAGCAACGGTGAGCTGATGTCCTCTATCGGGGTTGTGATTGGTGCGACCAATCCTGAAGACGCTACTCATTTACGCAAAATATTGCCGACTGCGCCCTTTCTGGTTCCGGGCTATGGCGCACAGGGTGCAAGCGCGGCTGACGCATTGGCAGGGCTATATTTACAGCATCTGGATTTTCCCGGCGGCGTGATTAATGCCTCTCGTGCCATCAGCCATAATGAGGCTGTCCAGAACGCAGAAAACGCGGAAGACTTTATTGCGGCTATCACCAAGGCCACCCAAGCCGCAAAAGCAGATATTGCGGCGGCTATCAAAGGCATATAGCGGTAAAAAGCGCGTGGCCTGGCCTCTATTCGGCAGAAAAGCGGATTGCGCGCAGATGTGCTGTCAGGCTGGATTTCGTATCATCTGTATCAGCAGAAACCGCAATATATAACAGCCGCGGCGGCGGATAGCCAAACCGTGCTTCAAAATCTGCTGCCACATTCACCTTATGGGACAGCCACACCCCTTCTGGCTCATCCGGACGTGACAGAATTTTCATATAGCCTGCCTTGCCTGTATAGGGATTTTCAAACCAATCATCTGTCGCCGGCCTGCCACCCCACAGATAGGTCAGCAATCTGGCAGGCGCATCCTTGCCCTGCTTGGCCTCAAGAAATGGTCTGCCCAGCTTTTCCTTCAGACTTGCCCGTTCTGGCTGATAGGCAAAGGCCAGATAGACAGACAATATTCTGTCATCATCGCCCTTTTTCGACAAATCGGTTGATACCGCATCACCATAGCGTTTCCACTCAAAGGCCAGATAGGGTGTCTTTGCCAGATTAATTGCCCCCTTATCAAAGGGAAAATAGGCAACAGACACGCTATCATCAGATGTCAGGCGCACCTCCTGTTCAGATAGCGTACTAGCGGTTTGAACCAGCGTAAAGTGATTCGCATTAAGGCTATCAAAAGTGATTTCCTGCCATCCGGTTGCCTTCATTTGGCTATCTATACTAGCAAATGCAGATTTATTTATTGATATAAAACCTGTCAGAAAAAGGCTATGGCTTTATTGATGTCGGCCAGGCCGAGTGTGATGTGTTTGTGCATCTGCGTACACTTCGCAATTGCGGCATTCACAATCTAAGAGAAGGCCAGAATCTGCTTGTTGTTATCGGCGATGAAGGCAAAGGCCCTCAGGCAACAGGGGTGCGCATTATCCAGAATAGTCGCCCATCTGCCTGACAGGCCAGATAACAGACCTGTTAAAAATATCGGGACGGCAGCTTTCGTAGCTTGCCGATTCATTGTGCTGGCTATAAGCTTTTGCCTATAGAATAGGATATTGTTTATAGAAGATAAGCACCTGAACGCCAGTATCTGTCATCCTGACAGCCTATGGCGTATCCCTATAATCTACAGGCAGGCATCTTCTTCAGGAGAGTTATTTTGGGCACTTCATCAGATGAGATGCAATCACGCTGGCTAGCTGTATTGGTCGCCTGTTCATTTCTTGTAATTATCACAATGGGCATCCGTCAGGGCTTTGGGCTTTTTTTGCTGCCGATCACCGAAGCGCTTGGCACGGGGCGTGAAGTATTCTCGCTTTCCATGGCGTTGCAGAATCTTATCTGGGGGATTGCCTCACCTATCGCAGGCGGTTTTGCTGATAAATATGGCAGCGCAAAGGTAGCGCTGGTTGGCACGGCCAGCTATGCGCTTGGCCTGATTATCATGGGAAGCGTAGTATCTGCAGAAGGGCTTATCTGGGGACAGTTGCTGGTCGGTATCGGGCTTGGCAGTGCCGGCATGTCTATCGCGCTTGGCGCTGTCGGCAAGGCGGTAAGTGATAAACAGCGCACCCTCGCACTTGGGCTTGTCACCTCGCTTGGCTCATTCGGGCAATTTGCCATGCTGCCTGTTACCCAGTTTATGATGGAAGGCTATGGCTGGCAGCTGGCGCTGATTATGCTGTCGATTATTTCAAGCTCTATGCTGGCATCCTGTTTTGTGCTGCACAGACAGCTTAAAAAGGAAGAGCAGGCTAGCACTGCCAAGCTGGCGTCACTATCTGTGAGAGATGCGCTGGACAAAGCCTCGCATAGCCGCAATTTCATTTTGCTCACAGTCGGGTTCTTTGTCTGCGGAATCCAGATTGTCTTTATTGGCACACATCTGCCAACCTATCTTCAGGATTCAGGCCTTGATCTCAGCGTTGCCAGCTGGGCGCTGTCGATGGTGGGACTGTTTAATATCATTGGCTCATTTATGGCTGGCTGGCTGGCCAGCTATATGCGCAAAAGCAGAATGCTTGCCTGTATCTATTTGCTACGTTCGGTGGTGATGGTTGGCTTTATCATGATTGAACCTACACCGCTCAGCGCAATTGCATTTGGGGCGATGATGGGGCTGTTATGGCTAAGCACCGTGCCGCTTACCAGCTCGCTTATTGTGGTGTTTTTCGGCCCTGCCTTTTTATCCATGCTATATGGGGTGGCGTTCCTGTCCCATCAGGTAGGCTCGTTTCTGGGCGCATGGCTGGGCGGATGGATTTATGACCATTTAGGCTCATATGATATGATGTGGCAGATTGTTATCGCCTCGGGGCTGTTTGCATTTGTTATTAACTGGGCAATATCAGAAGCAAAGCCGCCTGCGGCGGCAGCCAGTAAACAGCCAGCATAACATATACAGAAAAGGGAGCCTAGGCGCGGGAAGATAGCCAGCGTTCAGCATCAAGCGCAGCCATACAGCCCATACCTGCGGCTGTGACTGCCTGACGATAGGTTTTATCAACACAGTCCCCTGCAGCAAAAATCCCGCCTGTTGAGGTGCGGGTGCTGCCAGTTTCGACAATGATATAGCCCTCATCATCCAGCGTGACCGCTCCTGCAAAAGCAGAGGTTGCAGGATCATGCCCAATTGCCACAAAACAGCCATGGGCAGGGATCTCGATTGCCTCTTCAGCTGTGGTAGAGGCAAGCCTGACATGGCTGACGCCGGCATCATCGCCAATAATCTCGTCAACAACCCTGTTCCAGCAAACATTCACCTTTGGATGATTAAACAGCCTGTCCTGCATAATCTGTTCTGCCCTCAGACTGTCACGCCGGTGAACCAGCGTCACAGATGAGCAGATATTGGCCAGATATAGCGCTTCTTCAACAGCCGTATTGCCGCCACCAACAACCACAACATCTTTATCACGATAGAAAAAACCGTCGCAGGTTGCACAGGCAGATACGCCGCGGCCATTAAATTTGGTTTCACTTTCAAGGCCAAGCCAGCGTGCCTGCGCTCCGGTTGCCAGTACAATCGTATCTGCCGTGATCACATCACCTGAATCACAATGTATCCTGAAAGGGTGCTGGTCTGTATCAATTGAAGTAACCAGATCATAGCTGACCCGGGCACCAACTGTTTCGGCCTGCGCCTGCATCTGCTGCATCAGCCATGGCCCCTGAACAACATCGGCAAAGCCCGGATAATTTTCAACATCTGTTGTGATGGTAAGCTGGCCACCAGGCTGAAGGCCGGCAATCACTACCGGCTTCATATTTGCGCGTGCAGCATAGATCGCAGCTGTGAGACCTGCGGCGCCTGCGCCGATGATGACAATATGTTCGTGACTTTCTGACATTGTGAGCGTGCCCCCGGTATTTAACGGAATGAATTTTTGGTGTAGGCTGGACTATATTGTAAACGTGATTAGGGGCAGTTTTGTCAAGTGGTGAATCTACGATTTTCAATGCGAATACATCTATGTGCCATTCTGCTGATAGCCAGCCTGTCCGGTTTAGCGATATCATCTGAACAGACAATTGCCATACAGCAAATAAGAGGCGAGGCTGTTCAGGGAGATATGGTCATCTATCAGACTCAGCCGGGGACAGTCGTAATGCAGGATGGGGTAGCTGTCTCTGTATCCCAGCAGGGGTATTTTGCAATTGGCTTTCATCATAGTGATGTAGAGACCCGCATAATCACGCTTCGAAAGGACGGGCAGACAGCCAGCTTCAGCCTGACCCCCAAAGTGCGCACATATGACATAGAGCGTATTGACGGGCTGTCGCGCCAGATGGTTACACCAGATAAGACCGTGATGGACAGAATAGCAAAAGACAGGCAGGATGTGCGAGAGGCCAGAGCAAAATCCCATATCCGCGAAGATATATTTATTAACGGTATTGACTGGCCGGTAACAGGACGCGTTACAGGGATATATGGTAGCAGGCGGATTCTGAATGGCAAGGAACGACAGCCTCATTACGGGATTGATATTGCAGTACCTACAGGAACAGCTATTCTGTCATCAGCAGATGGTATCATAAGGCTGGCACATGATCTGTATTTTACTGGCGGCACGATCATAATCGATCATGGATTTGGGCTGAATACGACCTATTCTCATCTGTCCGAAATCCGCGTCAGACCAGACCAGATAGTGAGGCGCGGAGAGGTGATAGGCATTGCAGGCTCAACAGGCAGATCAACAGGCCCGCATCTTGACTGGCGTGTTAATCTGGGCACAAAGCGGCTTGATCCGGCACGTGTGGCACAGGCAGCAGATCACCCCTCACCCAGACCAAGGCCGGCGCGTCAATAACAGCACCAAACCGGTCTAGCGTTCGTAAAAACCAAGAGAATAAACAGATAAATGCAGGATGAAACCGAATGATAAGGCTGGTAGGCAAACAATATATCAGCACATGCCACAGGCTGTATGTCATGGTGCTGGTTTTGATGGCCGGTATCGCTGGCCAGCCAGCAGGCGCATCAGATGGCTATCAGGTGCGCTATCTGGTACAGTGGGGCAATTTCAATCTGGGCATATCAGAGGCAGTCTGGCAGTTTGATGATACCAGCGTGACCATGCGCGGCACCTCAAAACCAAGAGGTGCCTTTTCTGCCTTTGCAGATTTTGAGGGCATGGTTGAGCTACGGGCTCGCAAAACACAGGCTGGCTGGCGGCCAGACAGGCTGGATTTATCTAGCCGGGACGGTGATGAGATAAGAGATGCCAGTTCAGTCTGGTCAGAAGATGGCAAACAGGTTCGCACAACCCGAAACCCTGAAATTGATGAGGATATATATTTCCCTCTGACAGACGAGATGATGCGGGATGTTACAGCCCCGTTCACAGTGATGCTGGATATGCTGGACAGGCTGGAGGCTGGCCAGCCTTGCGAGGGGACATTTGAAATTTATGATGGCTGGCGGCGCGCCAGCTTATCCTTTGCTGACCTTGGCACCACGACATTGACAGCAGATAGACCGTTTGGCTATTCAGGCGAGGCGCAGATTTGCGGTATTATCTCGGAGCCGGTAGGCGGGCACCGGCGGAAATCGCGCTTCAGAAACAACGAGCCTGAATTTGACGATATCAAGGCCTATATTGCCGCCCCGTTTGACGCCAGATTAATGCCTGTACGCATCGAGATAGATTTGCCGATAGGATCACTTATCGTCAGGCTGGACACAGACAGCTAGCACAATGGGCAAACAGATATTCATTTTCGGGCTTGGATATATTGGCGACGCATTTGCCGCCATGATGGCAGAGGCAGGCTATGAAATTGCCGGTACAGTCCGCACCCCGCAAAAGCTGTCTCATCGTGCGGCCGAAGGCTGGAAGATATATCCCTATCAGCATACAGAACAGCCTGTGCCTCAGGGCGAATATGATGCAATTTGTGCAGCTGTCGGGCGTGCCGATATAGTGCTGTCGACCATCGCACTGAAAGGCGGACGTGACCCCGTGATGGCCGATTTTCAGGATATGCTGTTAGCCTATACAGGCTGGGCAGGCTATCTATCTGTTACCTCTGTTTATGCCAGCCAGTCAGAAGGCTGGGTAGACGAGCATACCCCGCCAGCCCCCCTTACCGACAGAGGCAGAGCGCGGCTAGCCGCAGAACAGGCATGGCTAAGATTGCCACAGGCAGAAATTTTCAGGCTTGGCGGCATTTATGGCCCCCATCGCAACCCCTTTGCCGCATTAAAAGAGGGCACAGCACAGATTATCGAAAAACCCGGCCAGCTATTTAACCGTATGCACCAGCATGATATGTGCCGTGTGCTGGCATCTGCCTGTACCAGCCCGCGTGCCGGCAGGATTATCAATCTGGTAGACGGAGTGCCAGCCGCACAGGGCGATATGATACGCTATGCTGCAGCGCTTCTAGGCATTACACCGCCAAAGCCTGTTGCGTTTGAAGATGCGAAACTTAGTGAAATGGGCAAAAGCTTCTATCAGACATCCCGGTCAATCCGCTCTGTGATTATCAGACCGGAACTGGGGCTTGAGCTGGCCTATCCAGATTATAGATGCGGGCTTGATGCCTGTATCAAGGCTGAAACAGACGGCCATAAATAGCCTGCTAACTGATAACAGGGTCCAGACTGCCAGAGCTGTATCTTGCCGCCATATCAGACAGGCTGACAGGCTTTATCTTATGTGCATTACCTGCGGTATTAAACCGTTCAAACCTGTCAAGACAGACAGCTTCCATCGCCTGAGTGGCTGGCGCCATAAATTTGCGTACATCAAATTCTGACGGGCTGGTTGACGCTACCTTGCGGATAATGCCGGCCATGGCAAGACGGCAATCTGTGTCAATATTTACCTTGCGCACACCATGTTTTATCCCGCGTTCAATCTCTTCTAGCGGCACCCCGAATGTTTGCGGCATCTCGCCACCAAATGCGTTAAATACATCTTGCAGTTCCTGCGGAACAGATGATGAGCCATGCATCACAAGATGGGTGTTTGGCAGGCGGCGGTGAATTTCTTCTATGACATGCATTGCCAGAATATCGCCATCAGGCTTGCGCGAGAATTTATAGGCACCATGACTGGTGCCCATTGCAATTGCCAGCGCATCCACCTTTGTTCTGGCAACAAAATCCACTGCCTGATCAGGGTCTGTTAGCAATTGGTCTTCTGATAATGTGCCTGTCGCACCGTGGCCATCTTCCTGATCGCCTGTGCCAGTTTCAAGACTGCCAAGCACACCAAGCTCGCCCTCAACCGACACACCGCCATGATGCGCCATCTGTGTCACTGTTGAAGTAATCTCAAGATTATAGTCATAGGAGGCAGGGGTCTTGCCGTCCGCTTCCAGAGAGCCATCCATCATCACAGAAGTAAATCCATACTGGATAGCGGTCATACAGGTCGCTTCTGAATTGCCATGATCCTGATGCATACAGATAGGGATATGTGGATATTGCGCCGCCAGCCCCTTAATCAGTGCCTGTAATATCACATCGCCTGCA
>WTJO01000147.1 GCA_011524805.1 Alphaproteobacteria bacterium | reverse complement strand
TTACTGCCCACCAGCGCTTCTTCTGGCAGTTCAATCACATCCATCAATTGCTTGCCTGTAAAGCTGACCTGAACAAAGGCGCCTGGCGGAATAGCAGTCTCGCCGCCCTCTGGCAGTTCGGCAAACAGCTTGCCGCCGCCCTCAGATCTGTCAACCAGCACTTCGGCGCGTGTGACAATCGCCTGAAGCTCCGAGACAATTTTACCTTCTGCCTGCCAACTTAGGCTAACAGGCTTGCCCATCAAATCTGGCAGATTTGAGTAAATCTCGGCCGATACCACAAACGGCACTTCAAGCGAGCCAAGATCGGTAAGTCGGGCTATCATATTGGCATTTGACACACGGTTTCCCAGCCCAAGCTTGACCATGCTTAGCCGGCCTGTAAACGGGGCCACAAGCACAGAATCCTCAATGTCTTTTGCTCTATTGCGTTCTGCCAGCTTCAATTGTGATAATCTGGCCTTTGCCTGTGCAAGCTGGTTGGCCGTGACAGACAGCGACAATTCTGCATCATCTAGGTTGGCTTCGGTTGCAACAGAGCGCGAGAACATCGAACGTGTTCTTTCAACCGTCCGCTCCCGAAGTGATACCTGTTTTGTAAATGCCTTAATCTGGTTCTGTTCTGCCGCTATCTGCAATTTTATGTCCTGTAAGGCAAGCGATAGCCGCTCGCTATCAAGCTGTGCCAGACGTGTGCCTTTTTTGACCAGCGCGCCATCACGCAGCACATCTGATATAAATTCCACCTCGCCAGCAACACCAAAGCGTAATTCGGCCTCGCGTGCGGCACGCACTGTTCCAAATGCCTGTTCCTGAGGGGTGGCATTCGAGATGCGTGCCTCAATTACATTCACTGTCCAGACCTGCTCTTCTGGAATATTGGCAACAACTTCTGGCTTTGTATCCTGAAGATACTGATACACACCAAAAAATGCTGCCAGCACGCCAATGGCAAACCCTGCCTTTGCAAGCACTGAAAAGAACTTTGAAGACATATTAGACCTATTCCCTTAAGTTAATCTGGAAGGTTATTTTACGATTAACAGTGACTAAAACACAGAAGCGCTATTATAAATTTATGGACAAATCTGCCAGCATCAAAACCCTTACTGGCCGTTGATAGTCCGATAGCCTTTATACTGTCTAATCAGCTATGAGGATGACATCGGCACTATAATGGTCTAATAGGAAGATGTCTATTAGTTTCATGCCACAGTTTTGATGCCAGCCTGAAGGGGTAACGCTTATTATGATACAGGCTTGGAACGCCCGTAAATTTCAGCCTGTCACCAGTGAAGCCGCTACTTTGCTGAAGCTGGCAGTGCCGCTATGTATTGCGCAGATTGCCTCTATCAGCATCCTGACCGCAGATATATGGATGATGGGGCAATTAAGCGCCTTTGATCTGGCATCTGGCTCGCTTGCTATCAGGCTGTATCAGCCTTTCTACTTCTTCTCGCTTGGGCTGTTGAGCCTGACCGGCCCGCTGGTCGCACAGGCACTTGGCGCAGGTGATCAGCAGCGCGCACGGCGCACCTTCCGTCAGGGGCTTATTCTGGCTGTGCTATTCGGGCTGGCATGGATAATGCCTGTGATGAATGGCGTGGATATCATGATCTTTTTTGGACAAGATGAGGCAGTTTCTCGTCACTCAGAACAATTTCTGTTCTATGCCGCCTTTGGCTTGCTACCCAGCTTTATCTTTATGGTGATGCGGTTCTATACCTCATCTTTCCAGAGGCCCGTGCCCCAGATGATGGCTGCTATTCTAGGACTTGGGCTTAATATTGTACTTAATTTTATCTTTGCAAAGGGGCTATACGGGATGCCGGAAATGGGGCTGGCAGGTATTGCCCTTGCGACCAGCCTCAGCCATCTGGCAATGGCTATTTGTCTTGGTCTGTTTATCCAGCTGAAAGCCCCGTTCCGCAATGTCCAGCCTTTCCGGCGCTGGTGGATTGCCGATATGCCGATTGCCAGACGGATTGTCTCGCTTGGTCTGCCGCATAGTGTGCTGGTACTGGCAGAAACAGGCATGTTTATCGTGGCAGGTTTTATGATCGGCCTGTTCGGCACAGCCCCTCTGGCGGCTGGTGCTATCGCTATCCAGATAGCCGGCATGGCCTTTATGATACCGTTATCTGTTTCCCAGGCTACTGCCATCAGGGTTGGCAATGCGGCTGGCAGAGCCTCTCATGGGGATGTTATCCGCACCGGCTGGGTTGCGATAGGCTGTTGTTTTGTTCTTGTGCTGCCCTCTAGCTTTGTGCTGATAGCCTTTCCTGAAACACTGGCATCATTTTTCCTGCGTCCTGATGACGAGTTATTTGTCCAGACCCTTAGCTATCTTCTGCCCTTGCTTGTTATCACCGGAATTTTCCAGATAGGCGATGCGATGCATATTGTAATTTCAGCAACCTTGCGCGGGCTGAATGATACCAAACTTCCGGCTATTTACGGCTTTATCGGATTCTGGGTAGTTGGCGTAGGCTCGGCATGGGTGATGGCATTTCTGTTTGATGGCGGGGCTATCTATATCTGGGTAGGGCTGGCGGCCGGATTATTTGCGACCTCCTCTATTCTTGGCATAAGATGGTATCATAAAACCAGATCGCTAGCCGCAGGTGGCAAAATATTAGAAGATGAATAATGTAGTATTTCCGCAAGACTGCCCAGAACCAATTCGTACCAGATGGCATGCTGAATGTACCGAATTGATAGGTAGTTCTGCTGATGCCGCGCTGATTGAGGCTTGTGCCGCCAGCTTCTGTTTTTCCTCTCACCTGCATCGCCTGTCACGGCATTTTAGCACAGATATTCCCAAAATCTGGGCTGGCGAGATAGACCAGATATGTGAAGATGCCTATCGGGTGGTTGATGCAC
>WTJO01000108.1 GCA_011524805.1 Alphaproteobacteria bacterium | reverse complement strand
TCTGGCCACCACACCTTATCGCCAGATACTTTGCCTTAGACACTTGCTCATGCCATCAGAAAAATATCAAAAAATCTATAATGTGGA
The DNA here is from genome assembly GCA_011524805.1 of Alphaproteobacteria bacterium. GTDB lineage: Bacteria > Pseudomonadota > Alphaproteobacteria > Puniceispirillales > Puniceispirillaceae > WTJO01. Next base: position 11,989 of record WTJO01000108.1, on the reverse strand, counting down.
AAACTCTGGATAATACGTTTTTTTTATTTTATTTTGAGAATTATTCTCATTATCAATAAAGAATGAGAAGGTTTTATTCTGGGTTTGGCAAGTATAACCAAAGATTATTATAGGAAATGGAGACATAGTTAAGATGATAAGAATAATGGTAGGAACGGTAATGCTGTCAATCGCCTCAATGAACATGGCATGGGCTGATAGTCTTGGCATTTTCACTCACCGGCAGCCCTTTTTGCTGACCCCTTTATTAGAGGCATATACCCAGAAGACAGGCGTTGAATTTCAGACTGTCTATGCACCAAAGGGGCTGGCACAACGGCTTCAGGCAGAAGGCAGCAGAACCAAGGCTGATCTGGTTTTGACAGTTGATATTAGCCGCATCAAGGAACTGGCAGATGCAGAACTTCTCGCCCCGATGAGTTCGGATATTATAAATAGACAGGTGCCAGCCAATCTGCGTGATGCAAATGATACATGGACAGCGTTATCGTTACGGGCGCGCATTATTGCTGTATCAAAAGACCGTGTCGGCAAAGAGGCAATCACCACCATTGAAGAGCTTGCCACTCCGAAATGGAAGGGGCGTGTCTGTTCGCGCAAAGGCAGTCATGTATATAATCGCGCCTTGTTGGCCTCGCTGGTTGCACATCACGGCGAAGCAGAAGCGAAAAACTGGGCAGCCGGATTTGTAGATAATATGGCACGCCGTCCGCAGGGCAATGACAGGGCACAGGCAAAAGCTATCTTTGCAGGCGAATGTGACGTTGCACTGATGAATACCTATTATTTCGGTAAAATGAAGTTCTCGGAGGATCAGCCAGAACAGAAAGCGTGGGCAGATGCAATTGAACTTGCGTTTTTCAATCAGGATGGCAGAGGCCAGCATGTGAATATTTCAGCTGCCGGCATCACCAAAGGCTCGCAGAAAAAAGATATTGCACGTGCCTTTCTTGAGTGGCTTACCTCAGAAGAAGCACAGCAAATCTATACAGAGATTAATTTTGAATATCCTGTAAATCCGAATGCCAAGACAAGTGACGAAGTTGCCTCATGGGGCAGTTTCAAAATGGATGCGCTGCCCATGAATGTGATCGCTGACACCTCGCCTCTGGCACAGCGCATTATTCACGAAACAGGCTGGTAGGGATTAACGTGCCTAGCTATCCAGATGTTCCTGATACACGCCCCTGCTTCCCTCTGGGGCGTGTCTTCTATTCTGTGGGAAGAGCAGGGCTAGCCTGATGCTGCCCCGATGCCTGCCTGCCGGCCAAATACGGTGCCAGAGGTCAGCCCTGAGCCACCCGGATAGCCGCCAAAAAACACCCCGCCTACCATCTCGCCACAGGCATAAAGCCCGCTTATCGGCGTATCTCCAGCGTCTAGCACACAGCCTGTATTATCTACCCTCACACCGCCATAGGTAAAGGTAATTCCCCCTGTAACAGGAAATGCCCGATAGGGCGGCGTATCAAATTTCTGTGCCCAGTTGGTTTTATTCAGAGGCAGGCCTTTCGTGGCTTTGCCATCCAGTATGGTCGGGTCAAACGCGACCGTGCCATCAACAGCATCATTATAGTCTTTCAGCGTTTTCAGTGCCTGAGGCTGATCTACGCCATATAATTTTGCTACCAGCCCGTCTAGCGTATCAGCCTCAACAAAGCTGGCATCCTCAAAGCGATATTCTTCATATAGCAAATCAAAGACTTTTGAATCAAAAATCTGCCATGCAAAATGCTCTGGCTGTTCAAGCACCGCCCTGCCAAATTGCGCATAAGTGTAATTTCTGAAATTAATACCCTCATCCACAAACCGCCTGCCATGGGCGTTCAGCATCACCCCCAGAAAATAGCATATCTTGCGATAATTTTTTCGCTGTTTGGGCGGCATGTCCAGATTACCAAAATTTTTCATATGCAGATCCATAGGCGTTGCATGACAGCCATCAAATTTGCCATATCTCTGCGCGCCCAGCCCAAAGGCCATATCCAGCCCCTCGCCGGTATTATGAGGCGTACCGCGCACTTTTGCATGTGCCCAATCAGCACCAAATTCAGCCTGTCGCAATGCATCGCTAGCTTCAAATCCGCCACAGGCAAGAATGACCGCATCAGCCGATACTGTTTCATCACCAATCATGACACCACTGACCCCGCTATCCGAAGTCACCAGACCTGTCACACCGGCATTAAACCGTATCTTGCCACCCAATTTTTCAAAGGCAGCAGCTTCCATATCATACAGCCCGACACCTTCATTCTGGGCAGCAAGTGTTAACCCTCCCCAGAAGACCAGCTTGCCATCTTTCTCAAAACTCTGGCGTGAATAGATAGGCTCATAGGTCACGCCATGACCTGCCAGCCATTTAACAGCATCATAGGAGTTTGAGATCAGATATTGCTGTTCTGCTGACAGTGGCATGCCTTCGTTGAAACCAAGCAAATCTTGCGAAAATTTTTCCTGTGTATAGCTGCCAAAATCTGTTCGCGCGATACGTTCATCTGCCGGATTGGTCAGCAACGGGATAAGCTCTTCCGAGCTGTTATAGGCAAAGCGCATCGCACCGGCGGTATATTTTGTGTTACCGCCTGCCAACGCCTCATCTGCCTTTTCCAGCATCAGCACCTCTGCGCCAGCTTCCAGAGCGGCAATTCCTGCCGACATAGCCGCATTTCCTGAACCGACAATAATTATATTCTTAGCCATGCTAACCCTCTAACCACATATCAACATTTTCAACGATAACCTTGCCTACCTCACAAATCTGAAGGGACAAATAGCTGGCCTTCTGCCAGTTTACGGGCAGTGCGGATAAGACCTGCAGAATGATGCTGAAACACACCGTCAACAATATCATAATCTACCACCACAAGCATCTCGCCCATCGGATGATGCAGGATAACTTTTGCTGGTCGCTCATCACTAACAGACATCATCCCGTCCGCTATCGTGCCGGGGGTAAGCGCGCAGGATGCCATTGCCTGACTGCCTGTAACAGCCATCGTCGGGTGGGTGTCCCATGGCATAAAATAGCGCGCCAGAATATGCCCATCATGTGGCAATGGCGCCAGCAATCCGAATTTCGGGGTGACAGATTCAGAACAGTCCCCCATCCCCATCTTCTGAGCTGCGGCCAGCCGCACAGCTTCCATACGGTCAAAAAAATCTCTGTTGGCATCAAGCGCCTCACGGCTTTCTGTGCCGGTAAGGCCAAAATCGGATGCTCTTGCGATTACCATCGGCATGGCAACATCAATACATGTTACATCAATGCCTTCTATCCTGTCTTTTGGCTTACCGGTGGGCAGCAATTCACCTGTTGACGAGCCGGCAACGTCCATAAAATTCAATTCAATCGGTGCGGCTGTGCCCGGCACCCCGTCTATGCTGGTAGTACCATCATAACGCACCGCCCCTGAAGGTGTCTGAACACGCGCCAGCACCCGTGCGCCTGTATTTACAGACCTGATTTTCACCTCTGTTATGCCATCAGCTGCCGGCATTAATCCCATTTCTATTGCGGCAGGTCCCACCCCTGAAAGGATATTGCCGCAGGTTGGCTTGAAATCAACCAGCTGTGTTTCAACACTGACCTGGGCAAAGAAATAATCAATATCTGCCCAGTCATCATCTGAGGCTGACAGCATTGCCACCTTTGTGGTGACCGCGTTACCGCCGCCAATGCCATCTATATTGAGCGGATGGCCGGAACCAACCGCCGCGATCAGAATCCGGGCAAGCTGATCCTGATCTTCAGGCAGATCGGATCGTCTGAAATAGGGGCCGCGTGATGTGCCGCCACGCATGAAGAAAAATGGAATCCCTGTCTGTGTCATCTACCGTCTTTCCTTTCGCGCCTTATCCGGCCCTCAGCCGTTGAACAAGCTGTTCTGTAAACCCTGAACAGCCGAGCGTACCACCTAAATCGGCAGTCCGGCCAGATTCTGCTGCCAGCATCTGCGATATTGCCGTCTCAAGATAGGTGGCGGCCTCTGTCTCGCCAATATCATCTAGCAACATCGCCACAGATAATAACAGAGATACAGGATTTGCTATGTCACGTCCTGCAATATCTGGCGCAGAGCCATGTTGTGCCTGTGCCATCGCTATATCTCTGCCCTTATTTAACGAGCCGCCAAGCCCCAGACTGCCAGCCAGTTCGGCAGCCAGATCAGATAGAATATCACCAAACATATTTGTTGTAACAATCACATCAAAATCCTGAGGCGAACGCACCAGTCTTGCCGCCGCCGCATCAACCAGCATCTCATCATAATCGATATCGGGATATTCTGCGGCGATTTCTGTTACCACATCGAGAAATAGACCGTCCGACATGCGCATCACATTTGCTTTATGTATCGCGGTTACCTTTTTGCTGTCGCGTTTTCGTGCCTGCTCAAAGGCAGCGCGGGCAATATTGGCCGAACCTGTTCTGGTAATTTTTCTCACAGCAAGCGCGACATCATCTGTTGGCATAAATTCGCCACTGCCAGCCACCATATTTCTATCTGCATAAAACCCTTCCAGATTTTCACGCATAATCACCAGATCAAATGCAGACCTTGTGTAATGTGCCAGCCCGTCAAAGGTTCTGGCAGGTCTGATATTCGCATATAAAGATAGCGTCTTGCGTAACACCCCAGACGGATTCAGCCCGCCTTCTGAAATAGGCGGATATTCCGCATGTGAGACAGGCCCCAGAATAATACCGTCAGCATTGGCGGCAGCGGCAATTACCTCTTCGGTTATGGTTGTGCCATGCATATCAAGGCTGGCAAAGCCGACCTGATGATGTGTCAGCTCAACAGGCTGTGTGAAATAGGGGGCAAGTGCATCAAGCACTGCGACAGATGAGGCTATCAATTCTGCGCTGATCCCGTCCCCCTCCAGACAACAAATGCGATATGTATCTGTCATGATACCCTGCTTCAGGTTAATGGCCAGGGTAGAGTGTAGGCAGATTGTAGTAATCCGGGCGGGAAATCCCTGTTCAGCAGCCATGCCATAAAGCACATAAAGCCAATCCCCACAGCTGAGAGCAACAGCGTTCTGAGCCAGGACTGGCCAGCCCGCACCGAGAAAAATAACAGCAGGAAGATAGCCAGCGCCAAAATGAACCCGATAAGCGATGTCAGCACCAGCAATCCGGCAAACCAGATTAATGTCTGCCATAACCCATATTTATTTTCGCCTTCGGGATCATGCATCTCACGATCGGCAAATAGCGGGTCTGTCTCAGGCTTTAGGCGCATCTGGACAAGCAGAACAAGCCCGCACATAAGCGAGATAATCGCAACCGTAAGCGGGAAGATAGCATCTACAAATGCATAGGATGGTATTGATGCCGCATCATATAATGCGTAAGCAACACAGCCTATCACAAATAGCAGAAAAATGAGCGGAGATCGCTTTGAGCCTGACTCGACATCCCCTTCTGCCCGGATGCTTTTGGCCTGTTTCAGCCCAATAATCACAGATATAACTGTGATTACAAGCAGTGTAAGCACAATCGGGCTGGCGATATAGTCAAAACCTGCCTCGGCACCCTGACGAAAGCGTATGCCGGCAATCTGGTTGGCATTATTTGCATAGTTTTCGACCGGATTCGCCAGCACAAAACCAATGAGAAAAGCTGGGCGCGACCAGTCGAAGCGCCGCATCAAAATACCCAGAAACCCTATCCCGAACAGCACCGCCAGATCCATCAGATCCTGACCGGACTGGAAGGCGGCAAATGAGATAATCATAAAAATGAACGGCGCGATGAGGGCAAAACGGATTGTGGTCAATTTGGCTATCTGGCCTGACAGGGCAATACATAAAATCGTGCCAAACACATTCGCCAGCGCCAATAGCCAGACAATAGCGTATGTGTAATTCAGATTATCCTTCAGCATAACCTGACCAACTTCCAGCTCACCCGAGCCTAGCAGGGCAAGTGCTCCGATAAATATCGCCATTGAGCCAGAACCCGGAATGCCAAATAGCAAAGTAGGCACAAGCCCGCCGCCTTCTTTGGCGTTATTTGAGCTTTCGGGGCCAATAACACCCCTTACATCCCCTTTGCCAAAACCAGCCTTATCCTTTGTTGTCTGTACAGTATGACCATAGGCTATCCAGTCTACCACCGAGCCGCCAAGCCCGGGGATAACGCCGACAACAACTCCGATAAGCGCACAGCGTATCGACAGCCATTTATGCTGCCACCAGTCCTTTACCCCGTCCAGCCAGCCAGACCCTAGGGTGGCTTCTTCGGCTATTGCCTTGTCTTTTCTCAGCAGGGCCACAATTTCGGGCACAGCAAAAATGCCAAGCCCGACAATCACCAGTTTCAGCCCGTCCGTAAAATACGGGACATCATAGCTGGACATGCGAAGCTCGCCATTAAATGGCCCCTCGCCAATTGAGGCAACCAGCATACCTAGACCGGCGGCCAGAATACCTTTCAGGGCAACACGTCCTGCCAAAATACCAACCATCGATAACCCGAACGCTGATACCATCAGCAATTCGGGCGATTTGAATTCCAGCACAATCGGGCGCGCAATAAGAATGAAAAAAGTCAGAAAGCTGGCACCAACAATGCCGCCAAATAACGATGAGGCAAAAGCCGCAGATAATGCACGTGCCGCCATGCCCTTTTTGGCCATGGGAAAGCCGTCAAGCACCGTGGCTTGCGAGGCTGAAGAGCCGGGAATACCCATAAGAACAGAGGCAAATGTGTCCGAAGTAGGCACAACCGCCACCATGCCTATCATCAATGCCAGCCCCAGAACAGGGTCTAGCCCGAACATAAACGGCAATACCAGTGACAGACCTGCAATGCCGCCCAGCCCCGGAAACACCCCGATTGCAAGCCCCAGCATAACACCAAGCAGCAGATACCCCAGCACAACCGGCTGAATGATAAGCTGCCAGCCCTCAATGAAGGCCGGAAATGCGATGCTGAAAATATCCATCTGTCAGAACTGCAAAATTAACTATAAACGAATAATAGGCTGTCCCGCCTTCTGATTAAACAGTAAAGACAGGACAGCCATAACATTTGTTATGTGTGACTACTTCAGCGAAACGCCAAATTCAGACTGCAACCAGCCTGTCACAAAGCTTTTTGCTGATGCATCAACAGTGATAGCACCATTCAGTGCTGACTGTGCTTCATCACCAACATACATTGGATATTTACCCAGACGCTTGGCAGAGATTTCGGCGAAATCACTGCGGGCTCTGATAGCGGCAAATGCAGCTGTGTATGTATCGATCACATCCTGAGGTGTACCAGCTGGCAGGAAAGCAATTTTCTGTGATGGGAAGCCGGCAATAAAGAAGGCTTTCCATGCTTTGAATTCTGCGCCTGATGTTGAGCATGAGAATGTAGCTTCACATACTTCTTTGAACGTTGGTATCTCAGGGAAGGTTGGATCGCGAACGATCTGACCATTTTCGTTCAGCGCACCCCATGTCATCATAGGTACAGCCTTACCTTCATCAACCAGAGGCTGAACGCCTTTCAGATATGAAGAAGATGTCTGATAGTCAATTGTTGCTTCACCTGATTCAAACATTTTACGGCCATCACCACGTCCTTTGATGCCCATTACATGTTCTACATTCAGACCCAGCATCTTCCATGCCAGCGCAGGGATCAGATCAAGACGTGTTGCGCCCTGATTGCCATAGATAAAGGTCATGCCCTGCATGTTATTTGCAGTGCCATTAAATTTTTCAGCAGCTTCAGGGTTCAGATAGGCAACACCACCTGTTCCTGAGGCCATTACAGGATTCCAGTCTGCATATTCATAACGCACACGCGGGTCACCTAGCAGATAGGGGAACTGTGTTGAACCAGATGAGCCAAACATCACTGTACCGTCAGTATGCTTTTGCTCCTGGAACCAGTTCGCACCTTTGGTTGAGCCTGCACCAGGCATAAATTTCACAACAACAGTCGGGTTGCCAGGCAGATTTTCAGACAGAAGCGGAGCAAAGAAATTTGCCCATTTTGCTGAACCACCAGTTTCTGAAAATGGAATTGTCCATTCGATTGTCTTGCCGCTGAAATCAACAGCAGCGTGAGCAGTTGCAGTCATGCCCAGCGCAATCGCTGTGCCTGCAACAAGGCGAGTTAAAGTCTTCATGTTTTTCCTCCACAAACAAAGTCTTGCTGAGCGTCTCCGATCTCACGAAAATAGACAATCTCAGCGATTGGCTATAGGTTGTAGACTATACACCTTACATGAAACTTACATCATCATGCGCATATTGATTATTGAAGATCATTTATCACTGGCACAGGCGCTGAAACATCATTTCAGCGATCAGGGTCATGCTGTTACAGTTGTTCATGATGGCGAGGCAGGCCATCAGTTTTTGACCCAAGAAGGGTTCGATCTGTGCATTCTTGATATTAATCTGCCCTATCTTTCAGGACTTGAGGTGTTGTCATCTATCCGCACTATCGGCATTGATACGCCTGTGATTGTGCTTACCGCACGCGACAGCACAGATAACCGCATTGAGGGGCTGGATGCAGGGGCTGATGATTATCTGGCCAAACCCTTTGAAATGGCAGAGCTTGATGCGCGGGTAAGGGCGGTATTACGACGGCGCCCCACCAATCAGCCAGAACAGGTGCAAATTGGCGCTCTGGTGATGGATAACAAACATCGGCAGGTAAGCTATCAGGCAAAAAATATCGGGCTGGCCAAAAAGGAATTTGCCGCCTTTGAATGTCTGGCAGATTCGCAAGGGCGGCTGGTATCTAAATCCAGCCTGATGAATTATGTATATGGGGTGGGTGAAGATGTGAATGAGGCCACTATTGAGGTGCTGATTTCGCGTCTGCGCAAGAAAATCATCTCTTACGGGATAGAAATCAATATGGTGCGCGGTCTAGGCTATTATCTGAAGGCAGATAAATAATGCTGATGAAAACTTCTCTAAGGCTGCGTCTTCTGGTTCTAATCCTTGTGCCGTTACTGGTTGCGGCCGCACTAGGTCAGGCATGGCAATACCGGAAATCTGCCCAGCTGGCCGAAAATGTATTTGACCAGAAACTGTCAATCATGGCGCTGGCGATATATCGGGATTTGTTTGTCACCAATGGCGAGCAGCTTTCCCCTGCGACCAAGGCATTATTTGAAGAAGCATCTGATTCACAATTTTTCTATCATGTCAGAGGGCCGGATGGCGGCTTTGTGACAGGCTATTCGCCGCCACCCCTGCGCCCGCTTGATATCGCTCTTGCGCCTAATACGCCGACATTATTTACCTCTTCGCATCGTGGCCAGCCTGTACAGGTGGTACAGTTGATGGAACGCGCCAAAATTGACGGGCTGGAGGGGCTGGTACTTGTCTCTGTCTGGCAGGATTTGCAGCAGCGCAAAACGCTGGCAACTGACCTTGCCATCCAGAGCGGGCTTACAGCGCTTTTTCTGATTGGCACCGTATTTCTGGTGGTATTTTTCGGCATTAGAGCTGGATTACAGCCCCTATCCTCGGTTGAACAGGCGATCAGCATCCGCTCAAGCACGGATTTGCGCCCGATAAGACGCAACGTGCCTGTCGAGGTACAGCATATTGTCCAGCGCCTGAATAATCTGTTCAATGAGGTGACAGAAGAGCAGGCAGGACGTGACAGATTTATCTCAAACGCTGCCCATCAATTGCGTAATCCGATTGCCGCCATTCAGTCACTTGCAGAAGTTGCGCAAGATGCGCCAAATCTGGATGAGGCAAAGCGGCGAAACGCCGAATTGCTTGCGGCCAGCCGCTCACTCGCCAGACTGACAGAGCAGCTTTTATCCTATGAGCGGTTGCGGGACAGGCCGGTGAAAAAACAGACGCAACATTTTGACAGATTTATGGCCAATATTCTTTCTGGCATTGCCGACAAGGTTATGGAGGCGGGCGTTGAGCTTTCCTTTTCAGGCAGATGCGCCAAGACATCGATTGATATTGACCCTGTGCTTATGGAGCAGGCTCTGCTGAATATTATTGATAATGCGCTGGCGCATGGCGGCGATACGCTTAACACCATTACCGTCACTACCAGAAAAGATGCCAAATTTCTTTATGTGTCCGTGTGTAATGACGGTATGGCAATCCCGACCTCATCTCGTCAGCATCTGTTTGAACGGTTTGAACAGGGGCATATGCATCAGGGAACAGACCGCTCTGGCACAGGCCTTGGGCTGGCGATTGTAAAGGAAATCTGTAGCTTGCATGATGCAACCATCACCCTGACCTCTAGCAAGGCGAAGACCTGTTTTCACATCCGCTTTATGAGATAGATTTTTTGGCGGGACAGAGTGTGTGTTAGAGGGTGATTTACTGTCTTATTGGATGAACCGGAGCTAGAATAAAACATGAAGCGTATCAATCATCTTGCACTACATCAACTGGTAAGCCGCATTTATGGCGCGCTTGGACTCAGCGAAGATAAAGCTGCTTTGCTAAGCGACAGTCTGGTGATGGCCGATTTGTGGGGGCATGCGTCACATGGGACATTACGCACCACATGGTATGCCGAACGCATCCTGAACCATGTTATGACGATTGATACTGACCCCGAAATCATTATGGATACCGGCGCGTTACTGGCCATGGACGGCCATAACGGCATTGGCCAGTTCATCACCCGAGAGGCAGCTCAACTGGCTATCGCCAGAGCGCGGCAACATGGTATCGCCTGTGTGAGCATCCGGCGATCTGGCCATTTTGGTACCGCCATGTATTTCACCAAAATGATTGCCGAACAGAATATGATCGGGTTTCTAGCCACTAATGCCAGCCCGTCTATGGCCGCTTTTGGAGGCCGTGAAAAACTGGTTGGCAATAATCCGCAAAGCTGGGCAGCACCGACACCATTTTCTGCACCCTTTATTGTAGATATTGCGCATACCGCAGTAGCGCGAGGTAAAATCTATCTTGCCAAAGAAAAACATGAAGCTATTCCGGGTCACTGGGCATTGTCGCCCGAAGGCCAGCCAACTACAGATCCGGCAGAAGCGATTCTGGGCACCCTGTTACCAATGGCAGGCCATAAAGGATTCGCTCTGTCGGGGATGATGGATGTGCTGTCAGGCGTGCTGTCTGGCAGCGGATTCGGCCAGTCGGTTCAGGGGCCATATGTGCCTGATCAGCCAAGCGGGGCAGGACACTTTTTACTGGCGATTGACATTGCCAAACTACGCGATATTGACGCCTTCAAAGCAGATATGGGCGCCATGATTTCGGTCTGGAAAGACAGCCAGAGGGCGGACGGTGTATCTGAAATATTTTATCCCGGAGAAAAAGAGGAACGCCACCATATCAGCGGGATTACGCATGGGTTAGAACTGGCAGAGGATACGCTGGACAGGTTGCTGTCATTCGCTGGCCAGCATGGCATTAAAGCCAGTCCCGATGCGCTATTATTTAAAAGATAGCAATATTCGGCAGGCTCGTCATCACGGCAGAAAACATAAAAAGACTAGCTGAAATATACCAATTTGCCCTATCTGAACACAAAAAACCCGCCCGAAAACGGACAAGCTCTAGCCACGTGATACCGCATCAACCGCCATATTCACGGCGGCCTCTGTCTGATGCAAGTCCTCTTCACTGATAGCCAGAGACGGATAGAGCTTTGACGGTGATTTCAGAATACCCTGTTCGCGCAGCGTTTTATTGTATAACGCGGCTAAATCAGGCTGGCTATGTTTTGCCGTTCGATAATCTGAGCAGCTCTTCTCTGTGAACAGCACATCAAACAACGTCTCGTCCCCAACGATCTGATGGGCAATAGCTGCTTTATTCAAACGGTCAGACTGCATTTGCTGTAGGCGCTTTCCTGTCTGGCGCAATTTTTCATATTGGCCTGGCCGGCGCAGAATCTCCATTGTTTTCAGACCTGAAACAGATGCCACCGGATTGCCAGATAAGGTACCAAGCTGCATCAGCCATTTATCACCGCCAACAACCGCTTTGTCAAAATGGTTCATAATTT
>WTJO01000213.1 GCA_011524805.1 Alphaproteobacteria bacterium | reverse complement strand
GTTTTATATTCTACTCTATGCCTATGGGCGTGGTGTTGCATCACCTGCCAATTGCAATATCACCCATAGGAAAGGCAAATGCCGTGCCAACTGGCCGGCCGGCCATCATATTGGGGGAAAATAGTCAGTCATGCTGATTTTCAGACAAATTACCTCATCTTCGACTCTGGCATGTTTCATGCATGGGTATGGCGGGATAGTCGGTCTGGGGCGCGGTAAACACCATACGCCATCAGGCCAGAACAAACATTATGTAACAGATATTTACATAGACTGCTTAGTGGAGAGTGTAATGGCAGCTGCGAGTACAAGATTTCTATTGATGGGTGTCAGCATCAGCATGTTAAGCGCATGTGGGCATATGACCCAGAATATGGCGCAAATGTCTCAGCCAGCGCATCAGATGGAGATGGTAGAAGCATCGCAAACCCAGTCTGTTGTCACCTTAAAAGATGTTCTGGACGCAGATAAGGATGAAATTCCTACGCTTACGGCGGTAGGCTATGCTGTTACGTCCTCACAGCCGGGCAGGTCAGAAGCCCAGAAGCGCCTGATGGCTATCCGGTCTGCAAGAATGGCGGCGATGCGTGATCTGGCAGAACAGATTCATGGTCTGGAAGTAGACTCGAACACTACCGTTGTTGATCTGATGGTGCAGAATGATACATTCCGCGGCGTTGTTTCAGGCACAATCCGCGGTGCCAGAACAGTCCGCATCAACCCGACAGGCTCAGATACCTATGAGGTTGTGCTTGAGATTGATCGTGAGATGATCAGCTATCTGCTAGAGACAGCGCGGCAGACAGCCTAAGGTGGCTTTCGCGCCGGCGCACATGCCTGACAGCCTAAATGTAGCCAGATTAGAAGGGACAGCTGAATGTTTAGATGTGTTCTTATCCTAGCCATCTCACTATGTGTCTATTTGCAGCCTGCCGCTGTGCATGCTGACCATGTTCCCGGACAGGATGCGCTCACCAAAGATACCGGCCTGCATATTATCCACGCAACAGGCCGTTCTGTTGTGATGGACGAAGAAACAGTTGAAGAGGCGCGCGCGCTGGCACTTGAAGATGCACTATATTATGCGGCACTTCAGGGCGGCGCAAAAGTTGAAGGCTATAGCGCGGTCGACAGCCTGTCTCATCTGTCCGAACAGATACTGGTACGCCCCTCATCTGACATACTTGATTACCGCATCATTAGCGAAGTTCAGGATGATACCCATTATGAAATTGTCGTTGAGGCAGTGATTGGCAATATTGAGACGACTGGCTGTCAAAACCGCCCGTTAAGCCATATTACGTTGTTCAAGCCTCAATTCAAGCTAGAGCCGGATGTACCTAACTGGATGTCACAGGCACCTGCCTATCTCAGCCGGAAGCTGGCTGTCTCTCTGTCAAATAAACATCAGCTTCGGGTCCGTGATGCGCGTCATACTGCCGTGCGGGATGTTCAGTTTGGCGATAGAAACCTGTATGATTACCGTAGCCTGACAACAGGCAGAATATCGCTGCAAATGGGCGATCTTGGGCTGATAACCTCTGTACATCTTGATATGGATAGCACCAGAAAAATGCTGTCTAAAACAAATTTTGTAGATGTGCGCATCAGAACCGAATTTATTACCTCGGCAGGTAATAATGCAGCTGAGCCGGTTGAAGATAAATTCAGAATCCGCCTATCCGAGGATCATCTCATGCGCACAGTATCTGTACTTGGCGCAGAAAAGCGGGAAGTGATTGCCAGATTGCTGGCAGAGGCTGCTGATATTCATGCCGCAAAGCTGACCGAACATCTGTTATGCATGCCGTTGCGTGACAGGCTTATTGTCAATGACAAGACATTGATGGTGAATGTTGGTACCATGCAGGGGCTGAAATATAACCATCTTGCCGTTGCAAAAGGGCTTGATAATCCGATGACATTCCTAAGAGTGACATCGGCACAAAACAGAAAAGCCGAATTGACGCCACTTGATAGCAGTATTGATCTGGCACAGCTAGATGGTATTGAAGTGACATTTCTGGAGTTCAATCAATGAGCATAAAATCCAAAAACACAGGGCGCTATGCGTGCATGCTTTCAGGAGCGGCGATAGTCGCCATACTTGTTTTGGATGCGCCGGCAATTGCTGCAGAACCAATTGTTATTCTGGAATATAATCGCAGCTCAGGGAATGAAAGTGGCTATGAAGGCACGCACCCTTTCAGGATGGATCCGAATTATTCAGCACATCATAAAGTCCAGCCCAATGAGACATTAAGCCATGTAATGGCAAATTATTATGGCGGAAGCGGGCTTGATTTCGGCTTTGTACAAATGGCGATTATCAAGAAAAATAAATCTGCCTTTGTGCGCCAGAATCCGCATTATATGTTCGCGAATGTGAATCTGCATCTGCCGTCAGTAAATGAAATCAGGGCGATGATTACAAAATCAGCCGCTGCGAAATCTACCTCCACGCCAGCCTATGAGCCGCATAATGAGATTTATTTTTTCGGTGGCTAGAATTGCCGGACTGATGCTGGCAGCCCTGCTGTGCGCAACTAGCGTGCAGGCTGAAGCGCCAACGCCAATTTCGGGCGAGCAGATTATCCGTCAGCTATCGGCATTTCTGGCAGACCGTAAGATTACATCTACTCCCGCACTTGACAGAAACAGACAGTTCAGAGCCTGTGGCCAGCCGCTTGCATTCACTCCGCTATTTGGCAGTTTCAAAACTGTCGAGGTGCGCTGTCCGGATGTTGATGGCTGGAAAATTGCTGTCCGTACCCAGATAGAAACATCGCTGGTGGCACATAAAATAAATCGCCCCCAGGTTACTGCAAAGCCATCACTGCCTGTGCAGAATGTTGTGGTGATGCGCAAAAGTGTCAGCAAGGGCACGATCATTACTTCAGAAGATGTAAAAATTGACCAGATGAAGCCAGGTACGGCAGGCGATTATTTTGCCTCTGTTAAGGATG
>WTJO01000062.1 GCA_011524805.1 Alphaproteobacteria bacterium | reverse complement strand
GCTTTATCACAATATTGACAGGTAAATTTATCACGCAGAAACACATTAAAGCGGGTAAAGGCAGGATTACGGTTCTGGGGAATATATTCTTTTAGGGCAATCACCGAAGGAAGCGGCATTTCCATAGAAGGCGAGCTTACCACCTCCTCATATTCAGAGATAATCGTCACTCTGTCGAGAAACACTGCCTTGATACTGTCCTGCCATGACCATAAAGAAAGAGGAAAATAGCTAAGTGGCCTGAAATCAGCATTTAGAACAAGCGCTGGCGGCCGCATGCCTGCATTCATTATTCAACTCCTTATACCCTATAGCTGAGTCAAACATGTTCACAGCCCCAAGGCAAGCCTCAAACCCCTTTGTAATGATAATTTAATCAAAATATAGTAGATCTGCCAGATATTCACCCACTAGATATGGTCTGGCACGCGGCTTTCCAGCTACTATCTGGCGTATATTACCTGCTAATAAAACTGGCCAGCCTGTTGATCACCGTCTGGTCAATGCCATGTCCAAGCCCCGGAACAATATGGGTTTCAGGGGCAAAGCCTGCTGATGATAATTGCTGTGATGCAGCGTTGCACATATCAGCAGGCACCACAGGGTCGGCATCACCATGTACCAGAAGCACAGCCATGTCATGATAGGGCTGAATATCATCTGACAATAGCCCGCCAGACAGGCAGAACAGCCCGCCAAACTGGCTATGATAGCTTAGTCCGCCAGCAAGCGCCATCATGCCGCCCTGTGAAAATCCACCTATTACAAGCTGGCTGGCAGACAGGCCAAAACGCTCACACAGACTATCTGCCATATCATGCAGAATCCATCTGGCCTGAGCGCAATTTTCCCGTATCTCATCTGCGTCTAGCGCGGTGGCCGACAGCGCAAACCATTCACGGCCAAACGGATTCGCAGAGCACTGATAGGGCGCATCAGGAAAAAACATGGCCTTGGCACCTGCCGGCTTGGCAGTGGCATGTGCTGGCAGAATATATTCTGCCAGTCCTGTCAGGTCAGTACTATCTGCGCCCCAGCCATGCATCATCACAATCAGCCTATCCAGTTCAGTGTCTGCCGCATTATCATCTGTGCAATATAAATAGCCAGATATCTGGTCAGGCAAATTGCCAGCCCGGCTGCCATCTGTGCCTGTCAGGGGCACGGTTATCTGTGTTAATGCTGGCATGAATCTCTCCGTCAAATCTGTCTTTAACCAAAAAGGGGGGGCAGGTGTTGCGCCTATGTTAGTGCCAGATGGCAGATAATTTCAATCATCTATCTGGCATCCCCGTCTGGCCTCAGAGGTATGGCTTGTCTATACTGGCTTTTATGATAGACGCCTCATCATTGCATTTCCCTGATTTTGGTTCAGGATATCTCACCCGCTTTGCCCCTAGCCCCACAGGCTATCTGCATCTGGGTCATGCCTATTCTGCGCTAATGGCGTGGCAGGCAGCAGACCGGAACCCTGAGCGTTTTATCCTGCGGATAGATGATCTGGACGATACACGTTCACGGCCTGAATTTGAGCAGGCACTGATTGATGATTTGCAGTTTCTGGGAATTAGCTGGGCAGAGGTACCACGCAGACAGTCTCAGTTTCTTGAGCGCTACCGGCAATTTCTTCAGCAGCTGATAGACAGGGATATTGTTTATGCCTGTTTTCTGAGCCGCAAGCAGATAGAAAACAGCCTGTCAGCACCACATCACCCACCGCAATTTGCGCCGTCGACAAGACAGGCGATGAACGAGACGGAACGTCAGGACAGGCTTGAGAAAGGTGAGCAGGCTATCTGGCGGCTAGATGCGATGCGTGCCAGCGAACTGGCAGGGCGCCTATACTGGACAGATTTCAGCCAGAACAGCCATCTGGTCAGGCCAGAAGAATTTGGTGATGTGATTATCGGCAGGCGGGATATGCCAGGTTCCTATCATCTTAGCGTGGTCATAGATGACGCAGATAGTAATATCGAGCTTGTTGTAAGGGGCGAGGATTTGCTGGGCTCAACCCCCATTCACCGTCTGCTTCAGGCATTGCTTGATTTGCCAAGCCCGCTTTATTATCACCATCCGCTTGTCTGTGATATAGAGGGCAACAGGCTGGCAAAGCGGAACGATTCTCTATCTATCCGCAAATTGCGGAATAATGGGCTGGGACAGGATGAGATTATCAGCCATCTTGCACATATTCTAAGCAGGAATGATAAAAAGGTAGAAAAAAATACGTAAACACTATTGACATATTTTTAGTGACGCGCCATATAATGCATTGCACAACAGATTTCGTGCATTTCCTCCCTAAACTTGGTCGTGGTGCCTGCCACGGCCTTTTTTTTGCCCTAAATCCGCAGTATTTCTGAGTTCGAAATAGATTATTTCTATATTGGAAACAATTTTTTCTTCGATAAAATTTTGTGCAATGCACAATTTTACCATACAATAAGGCAGATTATCTGCAACACCAAACAGCCAGCGCATGATTATATAGTCTTTTTAAGGATGTTTATTTGCTACTGGTTTGCAGGGAAGGCGCCAATACCATAACCACAACGCCGATTATGGTAACAGGCAGCAAGGTGCCAAGCAGAAGATTATTCCAGCCGATAACACTATGTAGTGCGCCTGCGGAAAATGACGCAAAGGCAATAAAGAAGGTCAGTAGAAAATCGGCAACGCCCTGCACCCTGCCACGTTCGACAGGACTGGCCACATCGGCAATCAGCGCACTACCAGATACAAATAGAAAATTCCAGCCCAGCCCCAGACATATCAGACTGATGAAATAATGTATAAATTCCATCCCTATCAGCCCGAATCCGATAGATGCCAGATAACAGACCAGCCCAGAGAGCATAATCGCTTTATAGCCCCATTTTTTAATTAGCCCGCCTGTAAAGAATGAAGGGGCAAACATGGCGATGACATGCCACTGGATAATGCGGGCATTCTGGGTATCGCCAAGCAG
>WTJO01000251.1 GCA_011524805.1 Alphaproteobacteria bacterium | reverse complement strand
GATAGGCACGCTGATCACGGCGATTGGCGCAGGGGTTGGCAATGCAGATATGGATGTTGAAAAGGTCAAATATCACAAAATTGTGATTATGACCGATGCGGATGTGGATGGCAGCCATATCAGAACCTTGTTGCTGACGTTCTTCTTCCGTCATATGCGCCCGATGATCGAGCAAGGCTATCTATATATTGCCCAGCCGCCTCTATTCAGGGCAAAGCGGGGCGGCTCGGAAGTATATCTGAAAGACCAGCATGCGCTTGATGACTATCTGGTCAATGCGGGGCTGAAAGATGCGGTGCTGCATTATGGGGCAGACCAGCAGATGGCAGGTGCCGCATTACGCCAGCTGGTAGATAAATCCATTATCTGGATGCGGGCGATTGACCAGCTATGTCTTCGGGTAAACCAGCGTGATGTGATTGAACAGGCTGCTATTCTGGGCATGCTGAATCTGGAATTGCTGGGCAATCAGGAAGCAGCAGACTATTTTGCCAAACGGCTTGATCAGGTATCTGACCCGCTTGAGCGTGGCTGGCAGGTAGAGGCAGGCACAGAGCCGCATAACCCGATGCTCACCATATCCCGTAAATTGCGCGGTGTGACAGAAAGCTATCAGATTGACTCCAAACTTGTGGGCACATCTGAAGCGCGCCGGCTTGATAGGGATACAGCCGAGCTTCAGGATATTTTTGCACGCAAGGCACAGCTGGTAGCCGGCACAGGCCAGACAGCCCTTTCTGGGCCATCTGCGCTGGTAGACTGGACAATGGGTCAGGGACGTAAGGGCGCACAGATTGCCCGCTATAAAGGGCTGGGCGAAATGAATCCCGAACAGCTATGGGAAACTACGCTTGATCCGAATCAGCGTACCTTTTTGCAGGTGCGGATAGATGATGAAGAAGAGGCCAATCAGGCATTTTCAACATTGATGGGAGAGGCGGTCGAAGAGCGGCGTAATTTCATTCAGGATAATGCGCTAAAAGTCTCAAATCTGGATGTCTGAAGACCTCGCCAGACGCACAGTTCCTGACTTATTATCAGGTGAGCAAATTCGCACTGGCTCACCTGTTGATCCAAAAGCGCTGATTGCGATTAGATGGCTTGCCCTGACAGGCCAGTTTGTCGCGCTTGTCGCGGTAGCGGGCATTTTTGAATTTGCGGTGCCATTTGCACAGGCGGTCGGCGTAATTCTGGTTGGTGTTGCGGTAAATATTTTCCAGAGCTGGCGAAGTGGCCGGCAGACCCGTCCGCGCCGGAAGGAAATTCTGGCTGCGCTTATCTTTGATGTGTTGCAGCTGGCTGTGCTGTTATATCTGACAGGCGGGCTGATAAATCCCTTTGCAATTCTGTTTCTTGCGCCTGTGGTGGTATCTGCGGCCGTGCTTGATTTCAGATCAACCTTGCTGCTGGTATGTGTTGTGATTTTATGTGCCTGCCTGCTAAGCCAGTTTCATCTGCCGCTGCCCTATTTTGAACAGGGGCTTATTCTGCCTGATTTGTATATTCTGGGCATTCTATCGGGGCTGGTCGTATCAACCATGTTTATCGGATTTTATGTCTGGTGGCTGGCTGATGAAGCCAGACGCACAAATGCCGTGCTGGCCGCAACACAGCTAATGCTGGAACGTGAACAGCAGGCCACAACATTAGGCACGCTTGCCGCCGCCGCTGCCCATAAACTTGGCTCGCCCTTAAACACCATTTCTGTGATAAGCCATGACTTGCCAGCCAGACTTGCCAGCATGACAGAGGGGCAGAACAACATTACAGAAGATGTCCAGCAGCTTGGTATACAGGCGCAACGATGCAAGGTCATTCTGGGCGAGCTGAACAGGGATATTATGACAGAAAATCTGTCGCTGGATGCTGCCCGCCCCGTAAGCCATGTAATTCAGGCACAGCTTGGTGCCAAAATTGACAGTTTTGGCGATATGCTGACACTTACATTCGAGGCACTTGATAACAGTGCTGAGCCGGATATTATTCCGCATACACAGCTAAAATATGCGCTTGAAACATTGCTTGATAATGCGCATGATTTTGCCTTTTCATCAATTGTGATGGATGTTGGCTGGACAGATACGGATATCGACATATCTATTGAAGATGACGGGCCCGGTTTTTCTGCCTCAATTCTGGGTAAGTTCGGCCAGCCGTGGAATTCCTCAAGAGAGGGTGTTTCAGGGCATAAGGGGCTAGGACTGTTTCTAGCAAAAACGCTGATTGAGACAATTGGTGGCCAGATGACAGCCAGTAACGCCGAACAGTCGGGGGCAATTGTGCATATTCAAATACCGCTAGATGGACTATGATAGCTATGATGCGGATGTTATTAGATTTAACTGCCGGATAATGATGGAAAAAACGCTTCTGATTCTTGATGATGATAATGCTCTGCGCCGGACATTGGCGCGGTCAATGGAAATGCGCGGATTCAGTGTTGACATGGCCGCCACAGTTGCCGAGGCCAGAAGCCTGATTGATGCGTCTGCCCCCAGCTATGCTGTGCTTGATCTCAAGCTCGAAGATGGCAACGGGCTGGAAATTGTGACGCTATTGCAATCTGTAAATCCATCATGCCGGATCGTAATGCTCACAGGATTTGGCAATATCGCCACAGCTGTTGCGGCTGTTAAGGCAGGTGCGCTTGATTATCTGCCAAAGCCTGCCAACCCTGATGAAATCGAACGTGCACTGATACAGATAGAAGGCCAGCCCCCGCAGCCGCCAGAAGACCCTATGAGCGCCGACAGGGTCAGGTGGGAGCATATCCAGCGTGTCTTTGAGCAATGTGACCGCAATGTCTCGGAAACAGCGAGACGTCTGAAGATGCACAGGCGCACCTTGCAGCGTATTCTGGCAAAACATGCGCCCAGAGGCTAGCACGCCAGACAGTGCGCTCCCCCGGCTATCGTGTGCATATACAAATGTTTGACCATATGAAACGCTCTCAGCTATAACCGTTATTAGTGATCTGAACTGTGATGACAGAATGCTGATGCTATCTGTCTTGCAGATAATCCAACCTGTCTTATTTCTATGTTCCGGAGAGAAATAGCATATGTCTGATAACACCAACTCATCTGGGCTGAAGCCGCGCACACTTGCTGTCAGGGCCGGGCAGATGAGAAGCGCATTTTACGAAACATCAGAGGCGCTATATCTGAATTCTGGATATGTCTACAGCTCGGCTCAGGAAGCAGCAGATGCCTTTGCCGGAGATAAGGACAGATATGTTTATTCCCGTTATGGCAATCCGACTCTGTCGATGCTTGAAACCCGCCTTGCAGCGCTTGAGGGGGCGGAGGCATGCCGTGTTTGCGCAACAGGCATGTCAGCTATTTTCTCGGCGCTTGCCTGTCAGCTTCAGGCAGGCGACAGGATTGTGGCGAGCAGAGCCCTATTTGGTGCCTGTTATGCGATTGTAACGAAAATTCTGCCACGTTGGGGCGTGCAATGTACGCTGGTAAACGGGCATGATCTGGCCGAATGGCAGGCTGCCCTGTCCAGCCCTGCAAACATTGTATTTCTTGAATCACCCTCCAACCCGTTACTTGATCTGGTAGATATAGCGGCGGTGGCAACACTGGCACATGCTGCCGGTGCAAAGCTGGTAGTAGATAATGTGTTTGCTACCCCTATCTATCAGTCACCATTGTCTCTTGGCGCAGATATTGTAACCTATTCAACTACAAAACATATTGATGGGCAGGGCAGAATGCTGGGTGGGGCTGTGCTTGGCAGTGCGGCATTTATTGAAGAGGTGTTTCTGCCCTTTTATCGCCAGACAGGTGCAGCGATGAGCCCGTTTAATGCGTGGGTCGCGCTGAAATCGCTAGAAACATTACATCTGCGGGTAGATGCCCAGACAGCCAACAGCCACTATATTGCAAACAGGCTGGCAGAGGATAGCCGGATATCCTGTCTGCGCTATCCCGGTCATCCCTCGCATCCGCAATATGCGCTTGCCAAACGCCAGATGTCAGATTTCAGCTCGCTGATGGCGTTTGAACTGGAGGGGGGAAAACAGGCCGCCTTTGCCTTTCTTGATTCTCTGTCTTTGATTGATATTTCAAATAATCTGGGTGATTCAAAGTCACTTGCCTGCCACCCTGCCAGCACCACCCATGCAAATCTGTCTCAGGATGAGCGTGATGCGCTGGCTTTGTCAGATGGCTTTATACGTCTGTCTGTCGGGCTGGAAGATAAAGATGATTTATGGGCTGATATTGATCAGGCTCTGTCGTCTGTGAGCTGAGGCGGACATGATGACAGCGTATCTGTTTGCGGTTGGCGCCGCGCTAAGCTGGACTCTGGCCAGCCTGTTTGGTCATGGGCCAGCCCGCCAGCTTGGTTCGGTTCATTTTAACCGGTTGCGGATGCTGGCTGCCACTATTCTGCTCATTATCATGATGGGGGTAACAGGCGCATCTTGGGCGTTGCCATTCCAGTTTATCCTGCCAATTCTGCTTTCATCCATTATCGGGGTCGTGCTTGGCGACTATTTTCTGTTTGTATCTATGCGCCGGCTGGGGCCCAGACGCACAGGGATTTTATTTGCTGCCAATGCGCCGATTGCGGCCTGTCTTGGCTGGCTGATTCTTGATGAAGCTGTGTCTGTTAATACCTTGCTGGCCGTTATATCCGGATTTATCGGTATTTGTCTGGCGGTGATTTATGGCAAACGGCGTGACTTGCTACATGTCTGGGAAGATATCACACCGCCTTTGTGGATTGGGGTGGGTGCTGGTGTGCTGGCAGCTATCGGTCAGGCGGCAGGCGTGCTGTTTTTGCGTCCGGTTATGGAAGCAGGTATGGATCCGCTGATGGTTAGTCTGGTCAGGGTGGCTGTCGGGGCAATGATATTCTGGGCAATCCTGCCATTTGATCCGGCGCGTAAACAGGCCATGCTGATACCTGATAGCAAAACAGGCTGGATGATTATTGCCAACGGGTTTTTTGGGCTGTCATTCGGGGTCGCCTTGCTGCTTCAGGCATTGAAAACAGGCAATGTAGCTGATGTAACTATCCTGTCTGCTACCAGCCCAGTGTTAATCCTGCCATTTGTCTGGTACCAGACAGGAAAATGCCCGCCCCCTGCCGCATGGGCAGGGGCATGTCTGGTGGTGCTAAGCGCCATCCTGCTGGTTAAGTCATAATGTCGGAATTTGAAACACGAAAGATTGGTATTGCCGATGTGCTGATATTGCTTGTGCTGTCGGTAATATGGGGCTCTGCTTTTGGTGCGATCAAAATCGCGGTTCAGGGTACAGGCCCGTTTACAGTTGCAGGCTTGCGGTCTGTTCTGGCATTGCTTGCGGTTGGGATCTATCTGGCATTCAGGCGTGATGTAATACCGCCCCTGCATCAGTTGCTGAGCTTCAGACTGGTCTTTGTGGGCATTACAGGCACGATGGCACCTTTTTTGTTGATCAGCTGGGCTGAATTGCATGTCGCCTCGTCTCTTGCCGGCCTGTTGATGGCATCAGGTCCCCTGATCACGGTGCTAGGCGGGCATTTTATCACAGGTGATGAGAAATTATCATGGATGCGGTTTGGGGGTGTGGTGCTGGGCATGGG
Organism: Alphaproteobacteria bacterium; assembly: GCA_011524805.1. Lineage (GTDB taxonomy): Bacteria > Pseudomonadota > Alphaproteobacteria > Puniceispirillales > Puniceispirillaceae > WTJO01. The sequence goes on along the minus strand of WTJO01000251.1, from coordinate 6,637 downwards.
CGGGGTCGCCTTGCTGTTTTTTGATGGTATCAGACAGGTGGGTTCAAGTCTGATTTGGGCGCAGCTGGCGCTAATGGGCGCGGCGATGTGCTATGCCAGCTCAAACTTATCTGTCCGCCCGCTATCTCATCTGCCGCCAGCCATAATTGCCGGCGCCAGTTTTGCTATCTCTAGCGCTATATCCCTGCCACTTGCACTAATTATCGAACAGCCCCAATTTACCAAGATTAGCCCTGATGTATGGGCAGCGTTATTCTGGCTAGGTTTTATCTCGACAGGGCTGGCATTTTCATTAAGATATAAGTTGATTTACAGCGCAGGGGCAGGCTTTACCTCAAATGTGGGCTATCTCATTCCTATGGTAGCTGTGCTGATAGGCTGGCTGGTTCTGGATGAGCCGGTTGAGCTGATACAGCTGGTTGCGCTGGTGATTATTGTCATCAGCATGATCATCGCCCAGCGTTCGGCTGTGATGATACGCAAAACCCGCTAAACAGGAAATACAGATAATGACATACAAAGCTGTTCTGTTTGATGCCTATGGCACAATTCTAGATGTTGATTCGGCCGCCGCCACACTTGCCTCGTCAGGTAGATTTCCCGCACTGAAAGATAGATGGCCGGAACTGGCGGCATTATGGCGTGCCCGCCAGCTAAATTATAGCTGGCTCCGCTCATTGTCTGGTGACTATATTCTGTTCTGGCAGATTACCTGTGATGCGCTTGACTATGCGCTTGAAGCCCTCGGCCTTGAGGATGCGGAGATGCGCGAAGCGCTGCTGGATTTATATCGTCGGCTAGATGCCTATGAAGAAGTATCAGAGGTGCTGGATGCGATTGATTCGGCAGGTCTGCCTGCGGCCATTCTGTCAAATGGCAATCATCAGATGCTTGCAGATGCCTTTACACATGCAGGGCTGATTGACAGGTTTAATGCGATGATTTCTGTTGAAGATGTCGGGATTTACAAACCCTCTGCCGAGATTTACCAGCTAGGATGTAACAGCTATGATGCCGCCCCCGGCGAGATATTGTTTGCATCGTCAAATGGCTGGGATGCAGCGGCAGCGGCGCATTTTGGCTATCATAGCCTGTGGGCAAACCGTGCTTCTATGCCGCTTGAGAGGCTGGCAGGCACCCCCCATCATATTGGCTCTGACTTGCGTGCCCTGATACCGCTTCTGTCATCTAGCTAGCCAGTATATGCGTAAATAGGGCTATGAGAGTAGTTATTGCCTTATTGATATGTCTGGGACTGATTGTACCCTCTATCGCACGTGCAGATACTGACAGGCTGATTCAGCCTGACAGTGCCTATTCCCCTGAACAGGTGATAGAAATCCAGCTGTTCGGGCTTCAGGCAAGTAAAGATGATATTACCGCTATCGAACAGGTATGGGTATTTGCCCACCCTGACAATAAGCGCGCCACAGGCCCGCTTGTCAGATTTGCCAGATTATTTACCTATCCTGCCTATGCGCCGATGGTCGGCCATAAAGGCTATTCATATGAATTGCTGGCCAAAGATGACAGAACAGCCAGATTCAGAGTTGATCTGCGCGGGCGGGACGGCAATGGCTATAGCTATATATGGGATTTACGCAAAACACTTGCAGATGATGTCACCTCCGAGGTCAAGGAAGGCTGGTGGATGACTACAGGGGTTACCGCACCCAGAAAATCAGACGCGCTGTAATTTTTATTTGTATTTGCCCAGCTTTGGGCTATTGCTAATCTATGCAACGCTCTGTCCTATTCAGTCTATTTCCTGCCTCAATGCCGGCACCTTTGAAAAGCGGGCTATTGCTGGCGCTTGGCATTTCTGTGCTGGGCGTGTCTGATTCGCTGGTGCCGCTTATCTCGGATGATATGGGTCTTGGGCAGTTTCATTTCCTGCGCTCTATCATTGCTGTAACCGGCGTGCTGATTATTGCCAGAACTACAGGTCTTGGGCTATGGCCCGAACGCTGGACAGCCGTGCTTTGTAGAAGCGCGGCCATCATAATAGCAATGCTGTTATTCTTTTCTGTGCTGTCATTTCTGCCATCTGCTGTTGCGGGAGCCGGGCTATTTACCTCGCCTATTTTTGTGCTGATATTGCTGGCTATCTGTTATCGGCTTCTGCCCGGAAAGCGCAGGCTTATCGCTGTCGGGCTTGGCAGTGCGGGTGTGTGGCTTGTCCTGCGACCTGATATGGCCAGCTTTAATGCGCTTCATATCATTCCTGTAATCGCTGGCGCGTTTTATGCTGGCAATATTGTGATTACCAACCGCTATTGTGCTGATGAAAGCCCGATGTGTCTGTCGCTATTCTATTTCACAGGGCTTGGGCTTGCCGGTCTGGGGGTGGCGTGCTGGTTCAGCCTGTTTCCATCACAGCTTGGCGGTGATACACGTTTTATGATGGCAGGTTTTGACATGATTTCACTTTCCAGCCTGTTCTGGGTGATTGTGATGGCGGTGCTGACCATTATTTCGGTCTGGATGCTTACAGTGGCCTATCAGTCGGCAGATGCCAGCTATCTTGTGGTGTTTGAATATAGCTATCTGATTTCTGCTGGTATTGCAGGCTGGCTGATTTGGGGGAACTTGCTAAGCCTGTCAAATATTGCCGGTATGGTGCTTATCATCGGGGCAGGTAGCTTTATCTCGCGCAGGACAGCCACAATCTAGGCGGTTCAGCATATTGCAAAAGCACCTGCCTATGGCTAATGTGAAATTATTATTCACTACGCTTCGTTCACTTCTGGATTTGATGGTAAGGATGTGTCATGTCAGACTATATTTTCTCCCCCCAGCCTCAGGCAATAGCAGATATTCACGGTGATGATCGCAGCTTTCCGGTTCGGCGCATTTTCTGTGTTGGCCGCAATTATGCTGCCCATGCCCGTGAGATGGGGTTTGATGACAGAGAGCCGCCATTCTTTTTTACCAAGCCGGCAGATGCGCTGGTGAAAACAGGCGCACATATCCCCTATCCACCAATTACCAGTAATTTCCATTATGAGATTGAGCTGGTGCTGGGGATTGGTAAAGATGGCGCAAATATCCCTGTTGATAAGGCCTTTGACCATATCTGGGGCGCTGGTGTCGGCATTGATTTTACCAGACGTGACCAGCAGATAGCCCATCGCGAGAAAGGCCGTCCATGGGACTGGGGAAAGGCGTTTGATAATTCTGCACCGCTTGCGCCGATGCTGGCCATGAGTGACGTGCCTGATGCTCAGAAAGACCTGTCAAAAGGGCGTATCTGGCTATCTGTGAATGATGAGATAAAACAGGATGCCTGTCTGTCCGATCTGACATGGAATGTGTCTGAAATCATTGCTTTTTGTAGCCAGTCTGTAACGCTAAAGCGTGGCGATCTGATCTTCACAGGCACACCATCGGGTGTCGGTGCGGTTGTTGCCGGTGATGTGATCAAAGGCGGCATCGAAGGGCTGGGAGAAATCGAGATTACCTTAACAGAAGCTGGCTGATGCAGCCGGTCAATATAGATGTCCCTTCCTCAGGCCAGCTTTGCCAGCTTGCCGAAGATGTATATTGGGCACGCTTTGAGCTGCCTTTCAGGCTGAACCATATTAATCTGTATATGATTGATACAGGTGACGGGCTATGTCTGATAGATGCTGGCGTAAACACGCAAGCAACAGCACAGAGCTGGCAGGCGCTATTTGACGGCCCGCTCGCAGGCCAGCAGATATCACGCCTTATTATTACTCATCATCATGTTGATCATATTGGCTATGGCGGAGAGCTTGCCCGCCGCTTTGGCCTTAAGATGGAAATGACAAAGGCGGAGGCTGAGCATGCACACTGGCTATATGCGCTATCAGATTCAGAATATGGCCAGATAAGTGCCGAGCATTATCGTGCTTTCGGACTTGAAGAGGAACATATTCAGGCCACCAGAACAGGCGGAAGCAGGTTCCGGCGTATGTCAGCACCCTTTTCAGAAATTAAGTATATTTCGGCTGGCGAGACCATAACAACGCCGGCTGGCAAATGGGTGATACGAACAGATAGAGGCCATTCGGACGCGCATATCAGCCTGATGGATACAGACCGCAAACTTTATATTGGTGTGGATTTTCTGTTACCCCGTATCTCGCCAAATATTTCAGCCGATATCAGAAACAGAGATGATGATCTGCTGTCAGCCTATCTGCATTATCTTGACGAGATGCAGCATCTGGATGATGAGGTGACGGTATTTCCCGGCCATGACTGGCCATTTACCCATGCCGGCAGACGTGCAAAACAGCTTATCGCCCATCATCATGACAGGCTGGCACTATTGATTGAGGCGGCCAGAGATGCCCCACTCAGCACATCGGACGCCATAGATGTACTGTTTGGCCGTAGATTTTCAGATCATGAGCTGTATTTTGCCTCTGGCGAGGCGCGCGCCCATCTCAATCATCTGGTCGCTACCGATATTATGGCACAGATACAGGCAGACGGGCAGGCAGATATGTTTTTTCTAAATGAGCCGCGCGGTGACTAGAACCTTTCCCCTGTTATTTGTGCTGCTATGGTCATCTGCCTTTATTAGCGGCAAGATAATCGTAACAGACGGCACCCCCTTTGCCTCGCTTGGGGTGCGATTTGTGATTGTGGCGAGCGGTTTCGGGCTGGTCGGGCTATATCTTAAAGATGCATTCACTATCTCAGGCAAAGAACTTGTTTATGGGCTTGGCACAGGTGTGCTGTTTCATGGCTTATATCTGGGTGGCGTGTTTTTTGCGCAATCTGAAGGCATGTCGGCTGGACTGTCTGCGCTGATTGTCTCGCTTCAGCCTGTCCTTACGGCTGTTCTGGCAGGTCCTGTACTGGGCGAACGGCTGAGCAGATGGGGCTGGCTGGGCATCGGGCTTGGCTTTTCGGGGGCAGCGCTGGTAATTGGTATTGATGTTGGCAATGATATTCCGGCAATCGGCTTTATCGCTACCGTGATTGCGCTGATAGCGGTGTCTGCCGGAACGCTGTGGACAAAAAAACAGCCCTCAGCTATGCCACTTTCTGTCAGTAATTTTTATCAGGCAATTGGTGCCGGTATGTTCCATCTTACGATGGTGCTACTGTTTGAAGATGCCCAGATACATCTTACCCTACCCTACATCCTGTCGATGAGCTGGCAGATTATCGCAGTCTCGTTTGGTGCTTTTACGATATTGATGATTCTGATTAAATCAGGTTCTGCCAGCCAGACAGCCACACTGTTTTTTCTGGTGCCGCCAGTATCTGCGCTGATGGCATGGCTGGTGCTTGACGAATTTCTTACCATGCAGGATATTGCAGGGTTCTGTATTGCCAGCGCAGGGGTATATATTGCCACCCGCCCATGGGCACGGCACAATGATACTCCAGACAGATAGCGCGATCTCCATATATGCACAGCCCGACAAATAGCCAGATGCCAGCAGATACAGACAGGATATTTGACCTGGCGATTATTGGCGGCGGTTTTAGCGCGGCGGCACTTGTCATCCATCTATGCAAATCAGCCCCCAGACGTGCCAGACAAATTGCCATAGTTTCTGAAGATTGCGGCCGCCAGCCCTTTGGCAGTGGTGCTGCCTTCGGCACAGATAATCCGCATTACCGGCTAAATGTCCGGGCTGAAATTATGAAATTATTCTCTGACAGTCCAGATGACTTCAAGATATGGGCAGAGGCGCATATTTGTGATGCCGAGGCCAGCAGGCCTGAGGGCGATTTTTATCAGCGCCGTGATTTTGCCCGCTATATGACAGACACGCTTGAGAAAATCTGCATAGATGGTCTGCCTGAACAGATCAGCACAACCGCCACTACCCTGCGCCAGCAGGATAATCTCTGGCATATCAGTCATAGTGCAGGGGCAGAAATACGCACAAAGATGCTGGTGCTGGCGACAGGTAATCCGCCGCCAATCTGGCCATGTGCTGTTACGTCCTCTGGCCAGAACCGGCTGGTTGTCAATCCATGGGATGGCAGCTGGCAGAAGAGGCTTGAGACAGATGATACGCTATGTCTGATAGGGGGCGGGCTTACAGCGATGGATGGTATCTATGCTGCCGCCCAGACTGGCCATAAGGGCAGGATTATGCTGGTCTCGCCACAGGGCATGTTGCCACCTGCACAGACAGGCTGGCAGGCACAGCCTGCGATAAGGTGGCCGAAAGAACAGTTAACGGCCAGCAGGTTTTTCGGCCATATGAGAACGGCTCTGAAACAGGCGGGTGATGACTGGACGCAGTCAAGCTGGCAGGAGAGGTTTGAAGCGCTGCGCATAGAGCTGTCAGAGGTATACTGGCAGATGTCGGGGCAGGAAAAACGGCGGCTGTTAAAGCGGGCGGCAAGCTGGTGGTCACTTGCCAGATACCGCTCAGCCCCGCAGAATTTCGCCGCCGCTCAGCAAATGCTGTCTAGCGGGCAGTTATCTATCATCCAAGACAGGGTCATCAGTCTGGATGAGGAGGCAGGCGAGGTCAAAATAGGGCTGGCTTCTGGCGATGTGCTATTATCGGACATGGCGGTAAATTGCTCAGGTGTGGCAACAGACCCGTTTTTTGAACGGTTAATTGCGGATAATATCATCTGCCCCTGCGCCTTTGGGCAAAGTCCCGAGGTGACGCAAAATCTGGCTGTATGT
>WTJO01000099.1 GCA_011524805.1 Alphaproteobacteria bacterium | reverse complement strand
CGGTCATACAGGTCGCTTCGGAATTGCCATGATCCTGATGCATACAGATGGGAATATGCGGATATTGCGCCGCCAGCCCCTTAATCAGTGCCTGTAATATCACATCGCCTGCATAGGCGCGCGCTCCGCGGCTAGCCTGAATAATCACAGGCGCATCCGCTTTGTCTGCGGCCTTCAGGATGGCCAGCCCCTGTTCCATATTATTGATATTAAATGCAGGCACGCCATAATTATTTTCGGCTGCATGATCAAGTAGCTGTCGCAAGCTTACCAGCATATCATCCTCCTCGCCTGATAGTTACCTGTAATTGGATAATAGATGATTTATTTCATCTTTGCTTCCAAAAACAAGCGGGGTGCGCTGATGAAGCTGTTCTGGCGCGATATCCAGTATCATCTGCCTGCCATCTGAGGCCAACCCGCCTGCCTGTTCCACTAGAAAAGCGATTGCATAGGCTTCATATATCAGGCGCAACCTGCCATGTTCATATCCGCTCCGGCTATCTTCAGGATATAAAAACACCCCGCCACGCCGGAAAATGCGCCATGCATCTGCTACCAGCGAGCCTGCCCAGCGCATATTGAAATTTTTCTTTCGTGCCCCGTCAATGCCGGCCACACACTGCTCAATATAGCGTTTGACAGGCGGCATCCAGTGCCGTGCATTGCTGGCATTAATCGCAAATTCTGCTGTTTGCGCCGGAATGGCGATTTGCCAGTCAAGCTGTCTGAACAGGCCATCCTGATCAAGCCCGAAGGCTACAACGCTGTCACCACAGCTAATCAGCAGGCTAGTCTGGGGGCCATAGGCAAAAAAGCCGGCGGCTATCTGTTCACGTCCATGGGGAAGCTGTTTGCCTGCAATGCCAGCCTCTGAATGGCGGAATAAAGAGAAAATTGTGCCGATTGTGAGATTTGTATCAATATTGGATGAGCCATCTAGCGGATCACATGACAGGCTGAGCATCCCCTTCTGGCTGAATATCACCGCATCATCTCGTTCTTCCGAGAAATAGGCACCAAGCGCGGTTGCCCCAAGGGCTCTAGAGACAATCTCGTCAGCTAGAACATCTAGCTGTTTTTGCTGATCACCATCTGAATTCTGTGCGCCTGTTGTATCACCAAGCGCCTCTGTGGTCAGGCCTGTCTGGGCGGCAAGTGCTGAAATCTCGATAGCCGCACCGCATAATGCCAGAATGACAGATTTACCATCTTCATCAAAAGCCAGACTGCCAAAATAGCTGTTAATCGTCTGGCGTGTGCCACTTCTCATAGCTAAATGCCCACCCTGCCATAGGAGCAGATAATCTGAACAGCTTATCTTACCCTCAAAATAATATCAGGCACCCTTTGGAAGAGCGCCTGATGGAAGATTATTCATGAACCAGCCAAAAGGCCGGATGATATCAGATAGCAGGCTATTCGCGATTGCCAAGCAGTCTGACCAGAAACAGGAACATGTTGATGAAATCAAGATACAATGTCAGCGCACCAAAAATTGATTTGCGAGCGGCTGTCGCCTTGTCATCACCTGCATGATACATAGATTTGATTTTCTGTGTGTCATAGGCAGTCAGACCTGCGAATAACAGCACCCCAACAACCGAAATCAGAAATTCCATCTGGGCGCTTGCCACAAAGATATTGACGATTGACGCCAGTATCAGACCAAACACGCCCACAATTAAAAACGCACCAAATGCAGATAGATCGCGCTTTGTTGTATATCCGTAAATAGATAATGCCGCAAAGGCGCCTGCGGTTATGAAAAATGCGCGTGCTACACTTGCGCCTGTAAAGGCAAACAGGATGGTTGATAGCGAAATACCCATTACCAGCGCATAGCTGTAAAACAGTGTCCGTGCCTTGGCAGGTGACATCGCATTAATTCTGAAGCTAAGCCACATGACCATGCCAAGCGGCGCAAACATCACCACATACATCAGAGGCGAGCCGAATAATAGCTGTGCAAAGGCCGGGCTGGCAGTCGCTAGCAATTTGGTACCAAACGCCGCAAAGCCTGTAATGCCAAGCGCTGTTGTCATATGATTATACACACCCAGCATATAGGCACGCAGACCAGCATCTATCTGGGTCGCTCTGGCCTGGGCTGGATTTGCGAAACGGTTATCTTGCATGATTATCTCCATACTTTTTGTTTCACCCATAATGTAGTAGGCAAAGGTGACATTTTCAAGGCAAATAAAGACCAATGCCTTACGGATAGCAAAAAATAAATTTTTGCGTAAAAAAGCAGATATTTTCAGTGCTGTTTTATTGGCGCTGGCTTTATTGGCGCTGGCTGGCGCGCAGTCTTACAGAGTCAGATTTTAGCTGGCCACAGGCCGCCAGAATATCCCGCCCCCTCGGGGTACGCACTGGCGAAGCATAGCCGGCCTTCATTACAATTTTGGCAAACTGGTCAATTGTCTGGTCATCTGAGCAGCTATAGTCTGTCCCCGGCCATGGATTAAAGGGGATAAGATTAATTTTTGAGGGGATGCCGCGGATCATATGTACCAGCTTTTTTGCATCTGACAGGCTGTCATTCACCCCGTCAAGCATCACATATTCCCATGTTACACGCCGGGCATTGGACAGACCCGGATATTGTCTGACAGCATCTACCAGCATCTCAAGATTATATTTCCGGTTAATCGGCACCAGCTTGTCTCGAAGCGTGTCTGTTACCGCATGAAGCGAAATGGCCAGATTAACTCCCAGATCAGCCCCGCACCTGTGAATTTCAGGCACAATGCCGGAAGTTGAGAGCGTAACACGCCGTCTGGATAGCCCGATACCTTCGCCACTCATGATGATTTTCAGCGCATCTCTGACATTATCATAATTATATAGAGGCTCACCCATGCCCATCAGCACGATATTGGTTAGCCGCCTGTCAGGCTTCCCTGCCGGCCAGTCGCCCAGCTCGTCCATAGCAAGCAGAATCTGGCCACAAATTTCGTCTATCTCAAGATTTCGGACAAGCCGCTGTGTGCCTGTATGGCAGAAGCTGCAATTTAGCGTGCAGCCTACCTGCGAAGAGATACATAATGTACCTCTATCCTCTTCGGGGATGTAGACCATTTCGGCTTCCTGACCATCCGCCATTTTTAATAGCCATTTGATGGTACCATCCAGCGATTTCTGCCGGCGCGAGACAGCAGGGCGGTCAGCATGAAATCTGCCTGCAAATAGCTGTTGCACCGGCTTGCCAAGGTCAGTCATGTCGGAAAAATCTGTAATGCCATGACGCCAGACCCAGCGCCATAGCTGGCGCGCCCTGAACCGCGGCAGTTGCAGGCGCTCAACCTCTGCCTCCAGCGCAGCCATATCCAGCCCTAATAGCGGCAGGCGCATATCAGCCAGTAATGCAGCGTCTGTCATATCATATTTCCTGCAATTCTATATCGGCGAAGATGGCGCAGCGTGCCTGTTACTTGTAAACAACACGACCTGCGCTACCACACCTGTTCAGCCCTGATATATTATGGGCAGCTTTTATCCAGAAACGCCTTTGCCTTGGTAAATCCGGAGAGAGAATAGGTATCTATGGTCTTGTTCTTGCGGCTAGAAATGCCTGTGACCACCAAGGAATTGCCACGTTTCATCGCCTGAATAAGTTTCTGATCCTGTTCAGCGCCCTGTGCCCACGCAAAATTATCCAGCGTAAAAAGCATGGTTTTCTTGCCATCAACCTTGAACTCGACCTCGCTTTGCTTGCTGTAGCGATAGCCGGCCTGAACAGATACTACATTTCTGTCAGACTTGCCTGGGCCATGCGTAACATACACACGTGTTTCGCCTCTATTTGCCCTGTCATAATCGCCATCCAGCTTTGTGGGTACGCTAGACATGAAACAGATGCGGCCAGCTTCGGATTTTTTGCTATAAACTGTCCATTTATTGAATACCTGCAATTCCTGTGCGGCCGCAAAAGCAGAATGTGCGCCGGCAAATGATATCAACAGGATGATACATACCGCCCGAAATCTGGAAATTACACTCATATTTTTCTCCCTGAATCGAAGCTATGTTTACCGGATGATGAAAACACCTATATAAAGCCGACGCCAAACATTGCACACTAATAGCAACGTGTAGCGTTGATGTGTTTTGTAATCATTTATGGTTTTTGTGTCAATTATCAGGCAATGGCATTTTTCGCCAGATAACTGGCTAGCACGGGTAGAAAGACTGGCAAATGGATATCACGGTTTCAGCATTTGAGACGAAATTCGAGCTCGAGATGCAAAAAATAATGCCTGATAGCAACTTTGGGGTTGTTTCCAGAGGCCAAGAAGCCTTACAATTAGGCATGGGAACCGGCGATGTTAACGGGTTCAGCACTGCTGAGCCTGACTGGAATAATTTACTTGTTTGCGTAGGACGCGATCGGGACAAAGAGGCCTTTGCCCGTCTGTTTGCGCATTTCGCCCCCCGTGTGAAATCATTTTTGCTGAAGATCGGCACTGATATCAATCTGGCTGAAGAAATAGCGCAAGAAGCCATGATCATGGTCTGGCGCCGTGCGGAGACATATAACCCGCATCAGTCAGGTGCCAGCACCTGGATTTTCACCATTGCCCGCAATAAACGCATTGACAGATTGCGCCGCGAGAACAGACCTGTGGCTGATGTCACAGATCCGGCTTTCGCCGCAGATGCGCCAGAATTGGGTGATTTTGTGGTGATGCGGAAGCAAGAAGATGAAAAAATTCGCCACGCTTTGAAAAATTTGCCTGAAGAGCAAGCCAAAATGATCTTTTCTGCGTATTACGAAGAGAAGTCACATAGAGAGATAGCTGATGAGAGCGGAATCCCGCTTGGTACAGTGAAATCTCGCATCAGATTAGCGTTGAACCGGCTCCGCGCACATCTGGATGAAATTGAAGGTTCGGCGAACAGATGAATGAGCAGGTAACATTGCATAACCAGATGCTTGACGCATTGTTGTTAGACTACACCACAGGCAGCCTGTCGCGGCCGCTCGAATTGCTGGTCGAAACGCATATTGCGATGAACCCGTCATCAGCGCGCGCTCTGCAGTTGATGCTGAAGCTTGGCGGTGTTCTGCTGGAAGATATTGAACCGGTATCCATGTCAGAAGGTGCGCTTGATAAGGTAATGCGCCAGATTGAACAGGATAATGACAACCAGATTAATATGCCGCGTGTACCAAATCGCACTCCCAAACGTCCGATTGACACGCTATTGCCGCAAAAAGACTGCAAGAAAAGCTGGCGACGTATCGGTATCGGGGTAAGCGAGCATATCATTGATTTCGGTGACGAGCTTGGCAAGGCCAGCTTCTACCGCATCGCACCGGGACGTTCTGTGCCGTCACATCACCATGAAGGTGCCGAGATAACCCTCGTGCTTGAAGGCGGGTTCACCGACGAATTTGGCAGCTATGGCCCTGGTGATATTTCAATCCATGAGGCAGGTAGCGAGCATCAGCCGGTAGCTGATAATGATGGTGAATGTCTGGTATTCGCTGTCAATGAAGGTAATATCAGGCTAACCGGCCCATTGGGACGTGTCATCAGCATGATCATTAATTAGGGCGCGCAGGTTTGCGCCCTCACTAGCCCATCTTATAATAATAACGATCCAAGGCTGGCACAGGCAATCAGGCTTAGCACCAGCCGCAATTCATACATCCATGATGCAAATATGCCCGCCGCAACCAGCCGAAGGTCGATGATTGCAAAGGCTATAAATCCGCCTATCAGCATGATGATAGCGACCGGCATATCAAAAAATAGTGAAAACCAGCCAATCAAAGAGGGGCATACTGCAATGCAAAGCCATATTGCAGAAGGTATCTGGCTGTCTGAATCTGATGCAACGCGCCCCCAATGCATACCGCCCAGAAAGCTGAGAATAACAATCCCATAGGCATATAGCAGAAAGCTGTTTTCAGCAACGCCAATAGATATATCCAGCCTGTGTGCTATCGCCAGCCCGATAAATGGCAGTGCACCTGCATATCCCAGAAGCCGCGCAAATCCCACAGAATCCCGAATCATCTATCTAATCTCTGTTAAAAATTTGCCGACATCATCTAGCATGCCAAGCACAATCTTGCGTACGCCAATTGCATTTGGGTGGATGCCGTCTGGCTGGTTAAACTTTGGTTCCAGTGCAACCCCTTCAAGAAAAAACGGATAGAAGGCAACATCATATTTGGCCGCCAGTTCAGGATAGATACTGTCAAATTCAGCCTGATAATCTGCACCCAGATTAGGCGATGCCAGCATACCGCATAGCATGACAGGTATATTTCTATCTGTTAGCGCGCTAAGTATCTCGTCAAGATTGCGGCGCGTGACAGACGGGTCTACCCCCCGCAACATATCATTACCGCCAAGCACAATCATGATCGCATCAGGTGTGTTTGCAAGTGTCCAGTCAAGCCGCGACTTGCCGCTTGAGGTTGTGTCACCTGATACGCCTGCATTAATCACCTCAACATCAAAGCCTTTTGCCGTGAGGCGTGACTGAAGCTGTCTTGGAAAGGCTGTGACCCTGTCAAGCCCGTAGCCTGCTACCAGACTGTCGCCAAATATCATCAGCCGCAACGCATCTGCATGCGCAGCAGATACCGTTAGCATAAAAATACAGGCGATGAGTGCTCTGGAAATAGATGTGTTTATCATGCTTACTCTTGGTTATGCCAGCTAGTGGATTATGCCCACGCCGTGATTATACCAGTCTGATTATACTCAGGCCTTTATCCTGACGCACCATTTTTGATCTGGATAGTTACTGTTACGTATAAATTCAACATTATTCTGTTAGCTGGATGGTGATTTCAGGCCAGATTACCTTGAAACACTATCCTGCCATAAATATATGTAATCTAGAGGCTTGCGCTATCATAGGCGCATCACCACCCCACCAGTTACCGTTAAGCTAGGACACACCCAATCCATGTCAACATCTTCCAGCACACATATATCAGAGCCTAGCCCGCCGGCCAGTCAGGATGCGGTTATCCAGCTTGAAGGGGTCAGGCTCAGCCTGCCCGGCAATTCTGGTGATGTAGATATATTAAATGGAATTGATCTGGCGATAAGTGCGCGTCAGACAGTTGCCGTGCTTGGCCCTAGCGGTGCCGGCAAGACAAGCCTGCTGATGGTAATGGCAGGGCTGGAACAGATTAGCGGCGGGTCTATCAGCCTGTCCGGCAAACCCATCACCCATATGGATGAGGATATGCTGGCACAGTTGCGCCGTGACGAGGTCGGGATTGTGTTTCAGGCATTCCGGCTTATCCCGTCAATGACAGCCCTTCAGAATGTGGCCGTGCCGCTTGAGCTGGCCAGAGTGCCAGATGCGCTGGTGATAGCCCAGACTGCGCTAGAACAGCTTGGGCTGGGTCACCGGCTTGATCATCTGCCAGAACAGCTATCAGGCGGAGAACAACAACGTGTTGCAATTGCCCGTGCTATCGCGCCCAGCCCGCGGATTCTGCTGGCAGACGAGCCAACAGGCAATCTGGATAGTGCGACAGGCGAGATTGTTATCACCGAACTATTTGCCGCTGCCGAGACTGTCGGGGCAGCGCTGGTGCTGGTCACACATGATGAGCAGCTGGCACTGCGCTGTAGCCGCATTATCAGAATTGAAGATGGTGCCGTGATTAGCGACCAGCAACAGCGCTAACAGGGACATGCGGCATGACAGATAATTCACAGAGTGGCACCACAAAGATTAACTGGGGGCTTGCGTGGCGATATGCACGCTTTGAGATGCGCGGCTCTGTAGCGCGCTTCAGAGTATTTCTGGGCGCATTAATGCTTGGTGTAGCGGCAATTGGTGCAGTCGGGTCAGTTGCAGATGCGATGAAGGCAGGCATTTCAGGCAATGCGCGGCTATTGCTTGGAGGCGATTTTGAAATTTCCAGCATGCATATGCCAGCAGATAGCGCCATTCTTGCCAGCCTGTCAGATAGTGCGCGCCAGAGCAACGTTATCCAGATGCGCGCCATGTTGCGGGCTGATGGGGGCAATCGCAAGCTGGTAGAGATGAAAGCTGTTGATAGCGCCTATCCGCTTGTCGGACAGGTTGAATTACGCCCTGCCCGGCCAATTCAGGATGCGCTTCAGAATTTCGGGGCAGTTGCAGACAGCTCGCTGCTGACCAGCCTTGGGCTTGAGGTTGGTGATACTGCACAGCTTGGTGATGTAGAGGTGGTAATCACAGGCGCGCTGGAGGCTGAGCCTGATAATGCCATCAGCTTTGTCAGCTTTGGTCCCAGATTAATAGTTAGCCGCGATACGCTTGAGGCAACCGGCCTGAAACAGCCAGGCTCGTTCATCACCTACCGAAGCAGATTTTTGCTTGATAATCCGGCGCAAACCGAACGTGTGACCATGGCGCTGTCCGAACAGCTAAAAGATACCCATATGAGATTGCGGACGATGTCACGCGCCGCGCCCGGCTTTGACAGATTCATCGACAGGGCAGAGCTGTTCCTGACGCTGGTAGGGCTGACAGCTCTGCTGATAGGCGGGCTTGGGATAAGCGGCGGTGTGCGGGCATGGCTGGCAAGCCGGATGCATGTTATTGCCACGCTGAAATGTCTGGGGGCGCCTGCACAGATGATATTCTATATCTATATGATGCAGGTCATTGCCATGTCGATGATGGGCATTATGGCCGGATTGTTCCTAGCTGGCTTTGCACCGGTACTGACAGCCTCGCTATTTTCGCAATATGTCAATGTGCCGCTGGCTGTTAGCATCTATCCTGTGCCACTGGCCATTGCTGGTGCATTCGGGCTGGTGACCACCTTTGTGTTTGCGGTCTGGCCACTTGCCAGAACGCGGCTAATCAAGGCAGCCCATCTGTTCAGAACCATGATACAATTGCCCTCTGGCAGACCCACCGCCGGCGCATTAACCGCGGTTCTGGGCGGGTCTATATTGCTGGTCGTTCTGGCTATTCTGGCCACAGGCCATATTATGCTGTCACTTTATTTTATGGCAGGTACTGCGCTGTCGCTGCTGCTTCTTGGCATTCTGGGCGAGCTTGTCATCACTATTCTTCGCAGACTGCCGGCACCTGCCTATGTGCCTGCCCGTCTGGCCCTATCTGCGATCATCAGGCCAAACAGCCCGTTACGTTCGATTATTGTGGCCTTTGGGCTGGGGCTGTCTGTGCTGGTAGCTGTGACGTTAAGCGAGGTTAATCTTTCGCGCCAGCTAAACGCACAGGCTCAGGCGCAGGCACCTGACTGGTTCTTTATTGATATTCAGCCAGACCAGATTGACCTGTTTACCCAGCTTGTTGCCAATACTGATTCTGGCACGGTGATTGAACGCACCCCGATGCTGCGCGGCAGGGTGACCGCGATAAATGGTGTATCAACAGCAGATATTACCCCGCCTGAAAATTCGGAATGGATTATGCGGGGCGACAGAGCGCTGACATGGCATGCCGAAATGCCGCCACAGACCGAGCTTGTCAGAGGTGAATGGTGGCCAGCCAATTATCAGGATGCGCCGTTAATTTCTATCACAGAAGAGATGTTTCGTGATTTTGGTCTAAGCCTTGGCGATACGGTCAGCCTGAATATTCTGGGGCGTGATATTACGGCCACAATCGCCAATACCAGAGAGGTTGAATGGGAGAGTTTCAGGATCAATTTTGTCTTTATCGCTTCGCCCGGACTGCTGGATAGCGCGCCGCATAGCTGGATTGCCACAACAAAATCCGGCAATGAAGAAATAGCCGACAGGATAGAAAGCGCAGTGGCCGCAGATTTCAGCAATATCTCGTCAGTATCCGTAAAACAGGCCGTGAAAACAGCTACAGATGTGCTGTCGCTTCTGGGCGGTGCTATCGGGCTAACAGCCATTGTAACGCTGATCTCGGGGCTGGCTGTTCTGGCAGGTACAGTTGCAACTACCGAAGCACAGCGGCTGTCAGATTCGATTATTCTGAAAGTGCTTGGGGCAACCCGCAAAGATATCATGATTGCATGGATTCTGGAATATAGCCTGCTTGGACTTCTGACAGCGATTGTGGCCAGTATCATTGGCAGCCTGACCAGCTATGGGCTGATCGGGCTAGTGCTTGGCTCGCCATTTGAGCTTGATATCTATGTTGTGCTGATGACAGCCTGTGCAGGGGCGGCTGGTACCATGCTTCTGGGGCTGGCAGGAGCAATGCGCACATTATCGCAGAAACCGGCACCTCACCTCAGAGAAGCTATCTAGCGCATCTGGCCATTGCCTAGGGGCAGGCCACATATATACCCCTGCCAGATAATGCTGTTTTGATTAGCCTATAGACGCTATTTTCTGCTATATGGGTGTCAGATAAGGCGCTTCGCCAGAATGCTATCAGATTTTCAGAGATAAAGACGAGATATACTATGACAAAGCAATCTGTAAATAAAGTCGTGCTGGCCTATTCAGGCGGGCTTGATACTTCTGTAATTCTGAAATGGCTACAAGAAGAATATAGCTGCGAAGTCATTACCTTTACAGCTGATCTAGGTCAGGGAGAAGATATCGAGCCGGCACGGGAAAAAGCAAAATTAATGGGGATTGAGCATATCTATATTGAGGATTTGCGCGAAGAATTTACCAAAGATTATGTCTTCCCGATGTTCAGGGCCAATGCGTTATATGAAGGTCAGTATCTGCTTGGCACCTCAATTGCGCGTCCGCTTATCGCCAAACGCCAGATTGAAATTGCACGCGAGCTTGGCGCGGATGCCGTATCTCATGGCGCGACAGGCAAAGGCAATGATCAGGTCAGATTTGAGCTTGCCTATTATGCGCTTCAGCCAGATATCAAGGTGATCGCACCATGGCGGGAATGGGATTTATCGTCACGCACAAAGCTGATCGATTATGCTGAATCGCACCAGATTCCCGTACCGAAAGATAAGCGCGGCGAAGCCCCGTTTTCGGTAGATGCCAATTTGCTGCATATCTCGGCCGAAGGCAAGGTGCTTGAAGACCCTGCCATCCCGCCAGAAGAATATGTGTTCTCGCGCACTGTATCGCCGATGGATGCCCCTGATAAGGCTGAAGACGTAAAGATAGACTTTGAGGCAGGCGACCCTGTGGCCATAAACGGGGTAGCAATGACACCAGCTATGCTTCTGACCAAGCTGAACGAGCTTGGCGGCAAACATGGTATAGGCAGGCTTGATCTGGTTGAAAACCGCTTTGTCGGCATGAAGTCCCGCGGCATTTACGAGACACCCGGCGGCACAGTGCTGCTGGCCGCCAGACGGGCAATGGAATCAATCACACTGGACAGAGGCGCCGCCCATCTCAAAGATGAGCTGATGCCGCGCTATGCAGAGCTGATTTATAACGGCTTCTGGTTCTCGCCAGAACGCGAAATGCTGCAGGCGGCAATAGATGCCTCACAGGCAACTGTCACAGGAGAGGTGATAGTAAAACTCTATAAAGGCAACATTATCATCCTTGGCCGCACCTCGCCCTATTCTCTATATTCAGAAGATCTGGTGACATTTGAAGAAGGCGCGGCAGATTATGACCACCGGGATGCGCATGGCTTTATCAGGCTGAACGCCCTGCGGCTGAAAGTGAACGAGATGGCACGCCGCCGCAAATAATCAGCGCCTAGCTATCTGTAACGTCTAGTCGTTGCAGATATCGCCTATGGTGCCGTCATGATTGCGCTGTTTCAAAAATACGGTTTTGCGAAGTGACAGCGCATAGCCAGATGTCCTGTCACCTTCTTCACAATCAGGTGCCAGCGTTATCTTGAAGGCAGGGTTGCCATTTGAACGCGCCGCATAGGCCTGATAGCTATCTGTTGTTGAATATACCAAACCGCCAATAATGGCTAAAACTAACGCCATATAATTATCCTCCATCCTGAATACTCTTTTGGTGAACTGGCAGAGTAATTAATATTTCAGACCAGATTCAGGTTAGAATATGTCAAAATTATGACACTTTATATGCGCTTGTTGGATAAGACAAAAAATCCCCTGCGGCCGGTACTGGCCACAGGGGTGTATCATGGTTATACGGGCGTGAGCCGCGTAAGGCTAGGCCATGCGTGAAGCTACATTTTCCCAGTTCACAAGATTATCCAGGAAATTGGTCAGATAGGCAGGGCGCTTATTGCGGAAATCGATATAATAGCTATGTTCCCACACATCACATCCCAACAGGGCTGTCTGGCCGAAGCATAGCGGATTAACGCCATTTTCTGTCTTTGTCACTGCCAATGTGCCATCAGCATTCTGAACCAGCCAGCACC
>WTJO01000167.1 GCA_011524805.1 Alphaproteobacteria bacterium | reverse complement strand
CAGCTGTTTCAGTATCAAAAGACAGCCCGCGGTTTCCTGCATCCACCAGATCATCGTAATCCTGCTCGCTTAGTGTCTCGTCAAACACGCCAAGCGGGCCTTCATGGAGGATATACAGCCCGTCAGTCTGTGGTGTGCCAGTGCGTCTTAACAGGCCGTAGGGGCTTAACTGGACAGCGTTATCCGTAGTTGAGGCAACACTGTCCTTAACGGTGATCAGATAGTCATCATTTATGCTGATAGCGCGTGTGAAGGCCAGCCCCTGACCATTATCCCAGCGCAAAATTAGCGGGGAATCGGGACTTAGAATATCCGAATTTGCCTGCCATACCGTATTGGCATCTGGCAGATATAGCTGTTGTGATGGCGCGCCTACCCAGCCAAATTCTGCAATATAGGGTTCTGGCGAGGTAAAGGGCAGCATCAGATGAATATTATCTGCGCCCTCATCCTGTGTTTCAGCATAGGAGGTCAGCAGAATATCATCTATCCGCGCGCCCATCGTTGACAGAGAGCCTGAGACAGTTGCTGTTGATATGGTGATCCGCCGGCCTTCATCAGTGAGCGCAGCAGTCGCTGTCTGGTCTGCCAGCTGGCCAGATGATTGGCCGGATAATTGGCCAGTCTGTTGGCCTGATGGCTGGGGCAGTTCTGATTGCTGGGCGGCCTGTTCATTATAGGCAGCGCGCTGGGCTTCAAGCTCAGGCTCGACAAAATACAGCTGCCAGCCAATCAAAATCGCCAGCGACAATGACATGGCTGCAATCAGGTTACGTGTTTCAGGAGACATGATTTTTCCTATCTTCAACAACCAGCCCGACTCTGTCGGGATTCTCTGGTCTTTGCATTACCAGCTTTCGCGGCTTATTTCAACTTTAAGGCACAGGATCATAGCCAGATGCGCCCCATGGATGGCATTTGCTGATTCGCCTGACAGTCAGCCAGCCTCCCTTTAGCGCGCCATGTCGTGTAATCGCCTCAATGCCATAGGCAGAACAACTTGGCTGAAACCGGCAATTTGTGCCCAATAATGGTGATACAAACAGCCTGTAAAGCGTAATAACACCTATCAGAATTTTGCCAAATAATTTGCCAAACAGACTGCCCATCTAGCTTGGCCTCCTGTCTGAAGGCTTTGCATTCTGCCTATCAGCCTGAAGCTGTGTTTCAAGCACCTGTGCCGCTTTATTGCATGAAACAACAAATGCAGGCCATCCCATTGTCAGAATTCGTGCCCGCGCGATCATCACAATATCTATCTGCCCGGATATATGGCTATGCAAATAATGCTGTGCCCATGCCCGCATCCGCCGTTTGGCGCGGTTGCGTTTTACCGCATTGCCAATTTTGCGTGAAGCTGTAAAGCCAATCCTTAGCGTGTCTGCCGATACGCCAGAGGCAGGGCGGCGGCGCGCCTGAAACACGACCGCATCGCTAACACGTTTTACCCCGCCACGCTGAACAGCCAGAAATTCGGCACGTTTGCGCATCATCAGCATAGGTGTTGAGGCAAAACGCTTTTGCCGGCGTTCATCTGGCATAAGATGATGTGTCGCACGAACCAGCCCGGCCATGAGCAGGATGCCTTCCTTTGGAAAATGCATTACGTTATAGGTTTATCTGTCACGCCCAACTATAAAACGAAAAGCGCCTGACAGTCTATCAGGCGCATATATCTTATAGTTATTGGCGGTGTTGCAATTATGTGCAGGCGCCTTTGCCTTGTAGCATATGCCTTAGGCAGACAGGCGCGAACGGCCTTTGGCTCTGCGGGCACGCAATACACGGCGGCCGCCAACAGTGGCCATACGTGATCTAAATCCATGACGGCGTTTGCGAACCAGTACACTTGGCTGATAGGTGCGCTTCATAATGTGCCCCTTTCATCTATCATAAGGCAGTTACGTGCTGAGGATGGCATCTTTAGCCATATTGCCGTGATATGTCAATAATATTCGGCATAAAAGCAGGCAGATATGTCACTTTTATCATATGGCTGCACCTGATTTTGCTTTTCTGGCAAACAGGATTAGGCTAGCCCGCACGTATATCGGCAATCGGAATAGAGGGGCGCGGTTCCAGATCCCACGGGAAGTAAATCCATGTATCCTGTGAGACTTCGGTAATATAGCTATCAACCACAGGCCGGCCTTTAGGCTTTGCATAGACAGTGGCAAAATGCGCCTTTGGCAGCATCTGGCGTAGCATCTTTCCTGTCTCGCCTGTATCAACCAGATCATCGACAATTAGCCAGCCTTCACCATCACCCGCGTTATCGGGCGCTTTGAGAACATTGACCTCACCCTTTTCCTGCCCGTGATAGCTGGCAAGACAGGCGGTATCTATCAGCCGCAATTCAAGCTCTCTTGCAACAATCGCCGCCGGCACAAGCCCGCCACGCGTAACCGCAATCACGCCCTTAAACGGCCCCATCTCCAGCAGGCGCCAGGCCAGTGCCTTTGAATTACGGTGCAATTCTTCCCATGACACAGGAAAGCTCTTATTTTCATCAAACGCCATGGCGGCCCCCTCTTCTGGCTATCTGCGATATGTCTGGCTGCAAGATGTTGGTACCCTGACAGATATATGCCTGTACATAGTATATATAGAAGCTGTTTTTACCATAGCCGGCACCAGAACCAAAACGGTTTTGACAGCCCTGACAGATGCGGGGAATGCGCTAGGCCAAATTATTGCCGGATTCGCCATGAGAACAGGCACAGGGGGCAGAAGATTTTTCTAGACAATTTCTGAGCACTCTTTTATGGTGCGCTTCACCACTGGCTGAACGGTACCTGATTTATCAGGCACTCCGGAAAGTCAGGATGATATGCCAAAGACGCATATTACGCGCTCGTAGCTCAGCTGGATAGAGCACTAGACTACGAATCTAGGGGTCGGGAGTTCGAATCTTCCCGAGCGCGCCACTTCCTTTGTACTACTCTGTATAACTCATTGGACTTCCAGCGATACCAAAGGGTCTTATAGTCTCAGTTCACTGTCAACAGGCACATTA
>WTJO01000216.1 GCA_011524805.1 Alphaproteobacteria bacterium | reverse complement strand
ATATGAACCTCTTATCTTGCCAAGCCATTACGCACTCTAACTGGCGGTGTCGTCATGGTCATCTGCTTCTGTATCATCTTCAGGTGCATCTTCAGGTGCATCTTCTGCTGCATCTTCTGGCATATTTGCAGGCGCCTCATCTGTTTCTGGCGTTTCAGCCTGCTCTACGCCAGCATCATCATGCTCATTATCAGTATCATCAGTATCATCTTCATCAACATCTCTGATGATACCAACAGAAACAACCAGTTCTTTCTTGTCAATTTCAAACAAGGTAACCCCTTGTGTTTTTCTGCCGGCAATCCGGATTGTATCTCCTTCACCGCCATCAACACGTATCCGGATAACCTTGCCGGCATTGGTTACCATCATCAGATGATCTTCTGCAAATACAGTGAATGAGGCCACAACCTGACCATTCCTCTCAGAGGTCTCAATATTGGCAACCCCCTGCCCGCCGCGGCCTGTACATCTGTATTCAGACACGGCTGTGCGCTTTCCAAAACCGTTTTCGGTAACAGATAGCACATATTCACGCTCAGGATCGCGGATCACGCAGATAGAAACAGCTTCATCTCCGTCTTTCAGGCGCATTCCCCTAACACCGACCGAATTACGCCCTCTGAACAGCCTGACTTCTTCTACATTGAAGCGGATAGCCTTACCAAAACGCGAGGCAATTAGCACCTGATCTGTTTCCTGACATGGCAGGACGCTGATCAGCCTGTCATCATCACCCAGTTTCATCGCAATTTTGCCGTTCCGCATGATATTTGTAAAATCTGACAGCAGATTACGGCGAATGGTACCTTTGGCTGTTGCAAACAGAATATTCAGCTTGTCCCAGCTTGCCACATCTGACGGCATCGGCATGACCGTCTGGATGGTCTCATCCTGATCAATTGGCAGCAGATTAACCATTGCCTTACCAATTGACTGGTGCGAAGCAACAGGCAGCTTGTAGCATTTAAGCTGATAGACCATGCCTTTTGAGGTGAAAAACAAAATTGGCGTATGGGTATTGGCAACAAACAGGCGCGTTACGTAATCTTCTTCACGTGTTTTCATGCCTGTGCGGCCTTTGCCGCCACGGCGCTGTGCCCTGTAATCTGTCAGTGCCACGCGTTTGATATAGCCTCGATGGCTTACTGTGACGACCATATCTTCTTGCTGGATAAGGTCCTCATCATCCTGATCTGCCAGCGCATCGGAAATTTCAGTCCGTCTTGGTTCTGCCAGCCTGTCATAGGCATCCTGCAATTCTTCCAGAATCACAGATACCAGCTTGTCCTGTGAAGACAGAATTTCAAGATAATAGGTGATGTCTTTGGCAAGCTGTTCTGTTTCATCTGCCAGTTTTTCACGTTCCATGCCTGTCAGACGTTGCAGCCGTAATTCAAGAATGGCTCGTGCCTGTGTTTCAGATAGCCGGTAGCTATCATCAATTACCTCGTGCCCCGGGTCATCAATAAGCTTGATAATGCCGGCAACTTCGGCGGCCGGCCAGTCCCTGTCCATCAGCTTCACACGGGCTTCTTCACCTGTCTTGGCTGATCTGATAAGCTCTATCACCTCGTCAATAGAGGTAAGGGCAATCAGCAATCCGGCCAGAATGTGCGCCCTATCACGTGCCTTGTTCAGCAAAAAGCGCGTGCGTCTGACAACGACTTCCTGTCTGAAGTCGCAAAATGCATCAATTACCTGCCGCAGGCTCATCTGTTGTGGGCGGCCATTATGCATCGCCAGCATATTGACAGGAAAGCTGGTCTGAAGCCGGGTATGGCGATATAGCTGGTTCAGCACCACATCAGCAGAGCCTTCACGCTTTATCTTAATTACAATCCGCATGCCCTGACGGTTTGATTCATCTCGAATATCAGAAATATTTTCGATGGTTTTTTCACGCACCAGCTCGCCCACACGTTCCAGTAATTGCGCTTTATTCACCTGATAGGGAATTTCGGTAATGATAATCTGTTCTCTATCGCCGGCAATCTGCTGAATTTCAGAGCGTGCCCGCATCATCACCGAGCCTCTGCCTGTGGTAAAGGCATCTCTGATACCTGCCCTGCCCATAATAAGCGCGCCTGTCGGAAAATCAGGGCCGGTGACAATTTCCATCAACTCGTCATCCGTCAACGCCGGATTGCGGATAACTGCCTGACAGGCCGCGATAACTTCACCCGGATTATGCGGTGGTATGTTTGTTGCCATACCAACTGCAATACCCCCTGCCCCGTTAACCAGCAAATTGGGAAATTCGGCAGGCAAAACCGAGGGTTCTTCCTGTGTTTCATCATAATTGGGGACAAAATCTATAGTATCTTTGTCAATGTCCCTCAGCAGCGATTCAGCTGAACGGGCAAGACGTGATTCTGTATAGCGCATGGCGGCGGCCGGATCGCCATCTATCGAGCCAAAATTTCCCTGACCGTCCACCAAGGGAAGTCGCATAGAAAAATCCTGAGCCATTCTGACCATAGCTTCATAGATCGAACTGTCACCATGCGGGTGATAGTTACCCATCACATCCCCGACAACACGCGCAGATTTGCGGGGCGGCTTTGACCAGTCATAACCGCCTTCCATCATTGCATATAAAATGCGTCTATGGACAGGTTTCAGCCCATCACGCACATCTGGCAATGCACGGGACACGATTACGCTCATCGCATAATCTAGATATGATTTACGCATCTCATCAGAGATGGAAATCATATGTTCAGAAGGCTGTGGCGGTGAAGAATCAGTCACAATTTTTATCCTTATGAAATGCAGGGAAAAGCCCCTGCATCTATAGCCTCACTATACCATATTTATAGCAGAAATAAGAGATAAAATACAACATATAGTAAAAAAGGCCTTCCCGACAGGAAGGCCCTTATTCACCAGATATTATTGGCCAGACTAGAATGGAATATCATCATCTATGCCTGCATCGCCAGCTGATGGTGGCGGGGCCGTGCCTGAACTGATACTGCCCTGTGCGGGAGCAGATGAACCAATTGCATCACCGCCGCCGGCACCACTTCTTGAGCCAAGCATGGTCAATTCTCCCCGATAGCGTTGCAAGACAACCTCGGTGGTATATTTCTCAACCCCCTGCTGATCTGTCCATTTGCGTGTCTGAAGCTGGCCTTCAATATAGATTGTGCTGCCTTTGCTGAGATATTGCTCTGCTATATTGGCAAGCTGTTCGTTAAAAATGACAACACGATGCCATTCTGTACGTTCACGGGATTCACCTGAATTTCTGTCTTTCCAGCGTTCGGAGGTTGCCACAGAGAGGTTTACAATCTTCGCGCCATCCTGAGTGCTTCTGACTTCGGGATCACGGCCTAGATTTCCAACAAGAATGACTTTGTTCACACTTCCTGCCATAAGGGTTTCTCCTTTTTCGCTGTATATTTTTATATTAGCAAGCCTAGCACAACAAAATCAGATATGCTGTAATTTTATCTGAAAATCAAACTTCCGGATGGATGAATCTTTGCAAACGCACTATATAGAAAGCGTAAGCAGAATCATAAGCCTTGGAAAATATAATATTGGCGCTGAATATCGCCTTTTTTTATCAGTGGCTTTCACCGCGTTGCACAGGAATTTAAGATGACCACGCCTTTTTTGCCAGCCTCAGAACCGCGTATGATTTCTGTAAAAGGCGCAAGAGAACATAATCTTGACAGTGTCAATGTCGATATTCCACGTGACAGGCTGGTTGTTATTACAGGGCTGTCAGGTTCGGGCAAGTCCAGCCTTGCCTTTGATACCATCTATGCAGAAGGGCAGCGGCGATATGTAGAATCACTATCTGCCTATGCGCGCCAGTTTCTTGAGATGATGCAGAAGCCAGAAGTCGATTTGATTGAAGGTCTGTCCCCTGCTATCTCTATTGAACAAAAGACAACGTCAAAAAATCCACGTTCTACCGTTGGAACAGTCACTGAAATATATGACTATATGCGGCTTTTGTGGGCACGTGTCGGTATTGCCTATTCACCGGCAACAGGCCTGCCTATTACCTCACAGACTGTTAGCCAAATGGTAGATAGTCTGCTGGCGATGGCCGATGGCACACGGCTTTATCTGCTGGCGCCTATTGTACGTGGCAGAAAGGGCGAATACCGCAAAGAGCTAGCTGATCTGATGCAAAAAGGCTTTAGTCGTGTGCGCATTGATGGCGCGTTTTACGATATGGATGACCTGCCCACATTAGATAAGAAGAAAAAGCATGATATCGAAATTGTGGTAGACAGAATTGTAATCCGCAAAGATGCTGAAGAGTTGGCTACCCGTCTTGCTGATTCAGTTGAAACAGCTCTGTCCCTCACTGACGGGCTGGTATTTGCAGATGATGCTAAAACAGGCGAGCGGACAGTATTTTCTGCCCGCTTTTCCTGTCCTGTCTCGGGATTTACAATTGACGAGATAGAACCGCGTCTATTTTCGTTCAATAATCCGTTTGGCGCCTGCCCTGACTGTGACGGGCTTGGGATGACTGCACATTTTGATGCCCAGCTTGTTGTGCCGGACGCGCGCCTTTCCTTGCGCGCTGGTGCTTTGGCGCCATGGGCGAATAGCTCGTCAAAATATTATCTGCAAACGCTGGAAAGTCTGGCGGCGAATTTTGGCTTTTCGCTAGATGTCCCCTTTGCAGATCTCGATATTCAGTCACAACAGATTATTCTGAATGGCAGTGGCAAGATTGCGGTTGAAATGAAATATGATGACGGGCTGAGATCATATCGTACCACCAAGCCCTTTGAGGGTATTCTGCCTAATCTTGCCCGCCGCTATAGAGAGACAGATTCAAACTGGGTGCGTGACGAGCTGGAAAAATTCAGGGCAAGCCACCCATGTGAAGCATGCGATGGCAAACGATTGAAACTGGAAGCGCTTGCCGTCAAAATCAACACATTTGATATTGCCCAAATCTGCGCATTGTCTATTGGTGATGCTGTTGACTGGTTTGGCAGTATTTCTGAACATCTATCAGAACAGCAACAGACAATAGCCTTGCCGATATTGAAAGAAATCAACGAACGGCTTGGATTTCTAGCCAATGTCGGGCTGAATTATCTGAACCTGTCGCGCTATTCAGGCACTCTGTCAGGTGGTGAGTCACAGCGTATCAGGCTGGCCTCACAAATAGGCTCAGGGCTGACAGGGGTGTTATATGTGCTGGATGAGCCGTCAATTGGCCTGCATCAGCGAGATAATGACAGGCTGCTGGCCACCCTGACCAGATTGCGCGACCTTGGCAATACCGTGCTGGTGGTAGAGCATGATGAAGATGCTATCCGCACTGCCGATTATGTAATTGATATGGGGCCTGGTGCAGGTGTGCATGGGGGCAAGGTTATTGCCTCAGGCACAGCAGATGAGATTATGACCAACTCAGATTCTATCACAGGCCAGTATCTTTCAGGCACGAGGGCGATTGAAATCTCGGCAGTGCGGCGCAAACCCAATAAAAAACGGATGATTAAGCTAACTGGTGCAACAGGTAATAATCTACAGAATGTATCGGCAGAATTTCCGCTTGGCGTGATGTGCTGTATTACCGGCGTATCTGGAAGTGGTAAATCAACGCTGGTGCTGGAAACACTGTGGAAATCGCTGTCGCGCCAATTGCATAAGGCACGTGAAATCCCTGCCCCGCATAAGAATATCTCTGGCATGGAATTGCTGGATAAGGTGGTAGATATTGACCAATCCCCTATTGGCAGAACTCCTAGATCAAATCCAGCCACCTATACAGGCGCCTTTACACCGATACGCGAATGGTTTGCCGGCCTGCCGGAAGCAAAAAGCAGAGGCTATTCTCCCGGACGGTTTAGCTTCAATGTCAAAGGCGGCAGATGTGAAGCCTGTCAGGGCGATGGCGTGATTAAAATCGAAATGCATTTTCTGCCAGATGTCTATGTTACCTGTGATAGCTGTAAAGGCAAAAGATATAATAGAGAAACGCTGGAAATAACGTGGCGAAACAAATCTATATCTGATGTACTTGATATGACAGTTGAAGAAGGTGTCGAGTACTTCAAGGCTGTACCGGCAATACGTGATAAATTGCAGACCATGTTGCGTGTCGGACTTGGCTATATCAAGATCGGCCAGCAGGCAACCACCCTGTCAGGTGGCGAGGCACAGCGTGTCAAATTGTCAAAAGAACTGTCCAGACGGGCAACAGGTAAAACCATCTATATTCTGGATGAGCCTACAACAGGGCTTCATTTTGCAGATATTGAGAAATTGCTCGAAGTGCTGCATGAGCTGGTTGAAACTGGTAACACCGTGATTGTGATTGAACATAATCTGGATGTGATAAAAACAGCAGACTGGGTGATAGATATGGGACCGGAGGGCGGTAATGGCGGCGGGCTGGTGATTGCGGCTGGCACCCCTGAAGATGTTGCAGGGGTAGCTGAATCTCATACAGGTACATATCTTGCGCCTATTCTGGCACAGTCACGCAAGCGAAAGGCCGGCTAGCGGCCAGAGGTTATGCCTTTGCGGTTGACAGATTACGGGGATGAAGATGACAGATAAGGTTCTGCATATTATTGGTGGCGGGCTGGCAGGCACTGAGGCGGCATGGCAGGCAGCACAGGCAGGGTGTCAGGTCATGCTGCATGAAATGCGCCCTCACCGCAAAACAGATGTACATCAGACAGACGGTCTGGCTGAACTGGTCTGTTCAAACTCGTTCCGCTCGGATGATAAAACCCAGAATGCAGTTGGCGTTCTGCATGAAGAAATGCGGATGCTGTCATCCATCATCATGGAACAGGCAGGCCTGTCTTCTGTGCCGGCAGGAGGCGCGCTGGCTGTAGACAGGGATATCTTCTCATCACAGGTGACAAAAGCACTTGAAGCGCATCCGCTTATCAGTATTGACAGGCAGGAAATCACCAGCCTGCCGTTACCGGATGACTGGCCGCATGTAATTGTCGCTACCGGCCCACTTACCTCAGTCGCTCTGGCAGAATCTATCAGCCAGTTGACAGGTGAAGCGGATCTGGCATTTTTTGATGCGATTGCCCCAATAATCCATTTTGACAGTATTAATACAGATATTGCTTGGTTCCAGTCACGTTATGACAAGGCCACAAATGGCGGTAATGGAAAAGATTATATCAACTGCCCGCTTACAGAAGATCAATATCATGGTTTTATAGCCAATCTTCTTGAAGGCGAGAAAATCTCGTTTAAGGAATTTGAAGAAAACACACCTTATTTTGATGGCTGTATGCCAATAGAAGTTATGGCTGAAAGAGGCGAACAGACGTTACGGTTCGGGCCTATGAAGCCGGTCGGGCTGACAAATGCGCATGATGGCTCACGCCCCTATGCGGTTGTCCAGCTTCGTCAGGATAATAAACTTGGCACCCTGTTTAATATGGTGGGCTTCCAGACCAAATTGAAATATGCCGAACAGGTGCGCATTTTCAGAACAATTCCGGGGCTGGAAACAGCCGAATTTGCGCGCCTTGGCGGGCTTCATCGTAATACCTTTATCAATGCCCCCCGACTGCTAGATGAACAGTTACGGCTTAAATCAGCACCTCATCTGCGTTTTGCCGGCCAGATAACAGGGGTTGAAGGATATGTTGAATCTGCGGCTATTGGCGGCATGGCTGGGCGTATGGCAGCCGCAGAAATACAGGGTCGGCAGTGGGAGCCACCTTCCGAATTTACAGCCCATGGCGCCTTATTGCGTCATATAACAGGTGGCGCAATGGCAGATAGTTTCCAGCCGATGAATGTAAATTTCGGGCTGTTTTCGCCCCTTACCGAGACCAATGAAAAAGGCCGCCGGTTAAAGGGCAGAGACCGGAAGATGGCCTATGCCAGCCGTGCCTTGAAATATATGGATGAATGGGCGGTATAGCTATCTGCCTATCTTGGATGCCTGCCCGATTTATGCAGAAATATTTGCCACAATAATTTGCCAGAATAATTTGAAAATCAGCAGATTATCTGACGCAACATCATTATTGCGTGCCCGTTTGACAATTTCATTTACAGCCAGAAGCCAGCCGGTATCTTTGCCGCATTGACGGATAATCTGCTGGTGTAAAATGTCTGTTTGAATGGCCAGTCCTGCGCTGCTTTGCGCCATGGAGATTCCTATCTGCCTGACAAGCGCATCTGCGTCAGCTGTCTGTGCTATGCCGCATATTCTGGCCATCTCGATAAAGCAGTCCGCATAACATCTCTCACGCAGACTTTGCGCAGATAGTCCTGCATGCTGAAGTGACTGCTGCCAGACTTCTATAATCCTGATAAAGCCAGCTCTATCGTGATAGGCTGACAGGCGCAACAGCAATTCATGGCCATGGGGCGGCTGTGCTGTGTCTAGCGCATCATGAAGCCATTGCAGGCGCATTGATGCAAGGAGCGGCTCTGTTGCCGCATTAAAGGCATGTTCACATTCAATATGAAGTTGCCATAAATCAGATAGTAAGATGATGTGCTGGCGTGGTGCGAATACAAGACATTTTGCCATTACAGGCGCGATATTCCGCAATGCCTGTATGGAATTATTACCCATCTTTACTCAATCGCCACAAGGGCAGCAGCTGCCTTGCGCCCCTCGGTAAGCAGGACATTCCATGTCCGGCAGGCAGCAGGTGTGTTCATCACATCCATCTTGATCTGGTGGCTTGCAAGCGCGCTGCGGATATCAGGCAGATGGCTTGTCGCAACATCCCCCAGCCCAAACAAGATGATCTCGGGCTGCGCATCTATCACCGGCTGAAGAGAGTCAATGCTTATATCCGCTACCGAGGTAATCTGCCATGATATGGTCTGGCGCATCATTACCAGCTGATGCCCTTCAAATGGCTGTTTTGCAATCCGGAAACCGCCATTGCCATAGGCATGGACAATCTGGAGCTTGCCATCATCGGCAAATTCCTTAATCGCAACAAGCGGATTATGCTGGTCGGTATTGGGCCTCATGCGCCATCCTGTCCACGCTCATATTCCGGCACAGAAATGTCATTGGGTTCATCCTGAGCCTTTTTCAGATCAAATCTGTTAATCAGCGCGATGGCAACAAATACAGATGAATAGGTACCAATCGCAACACCCCACAGCATAGCAATGGCAAAATCGCGAAGCACAGCCCCGCCAAACAGGATAATCGCAATAAGAGCCAATGCAGTTGTCACAGATGTCATCACGGTTCTGGACAGAGTTTCATTAACAGATTTGTTCAGGATATCCTGTTGTTCCCATGATTTGAATTTACGCAAATTCTCACGTACACGGTCAAACAGCACAACCGTATCATTGATCGAATAACCTGCAATGGTCAGGACCGCCGCCACAGTTGCAAGATTAAATTCAAACCCTGTTAGCGCAAACAGCCCGATAGTTGATATTACGTCATGGGTTAGCGCGATAATGGCGGCGATAGAAAACTGCCATTCAAAACGAAACCAGATATAGACCATGATAGCACCTAGCGCGCATAGCACAGCCATTATGCCCTTTTGCGCCAACTCCGCACCAATGGTAGGGCCGACAAATTCGGTTCTGCGTATCTCAAAGCCATCGCCTAGCGCCTTTGTGACTGCCTGAATGGCCTTTATCTGGGCGCTTTCATCACCTTCTTGACGCTGGATTCTAACCAGAATATCTGTATCTTTCCCAAAGCTCTGAAGTGCAATCTCGCCCAAATTCAGCTGGCCTAGCGTGCCTCTTAATGCGGCAATATCTGCTGGCTGTTCTGAACGTGCTTCAATTAATATGCCGCCTTTGAAATCAATGCCCAGATTCAGCCCTTTGAGCATAAACAGCCCAATGGCGGCCACCATCAGCAATGCAGACAGAATAGTTGCCAGCTTTGTATAGCACATAAAGTCGATTGAGGTTTTTTCAGGTACAAGTTTTAGTCTAAACATGACGCCCCCCCTACAAAGCCAGAGATGTTGGGCGGGTTCTGTTCACCCACAACACAATAAACAGACGTGTTAGCATGATAGCTGTGAACATCGAGGTAAAAATACCCAACGACAGAGTGACAGCAAATCCTCTTACCGGTCCTGAGCCGAACGCATATAAAAATAATGCCGCAAACAGGGTGGTCAGATTCGCATCAATAATGGTTGAAATGGCACGCGCATAGCCCTCTTCTATCGCGGCTCTCACTCTGCTGCCTTTTCTCAGCTCTTCTCTGATACGCTCAAAAATAAGCACATTGGCATCTACCGCCATGCCCATGGTCAGCACAATGCCTGCAATACCGGGCAAGGTCAGAGTAGCCTGTAAGGCAGATAGAGCGGCCAGGATAAGCACAATATTGCCTATCAAAGCCAAATCTGCGAACAGGCCAAACAGCCCGTAGCTTAGCACCATATATCCCATCACCAGAATGAAGCCGACAATTACGGCAATTTTCCCTGCCTCGATTGAATCAGCGCCCAGACCGGGGCCGACCGACCGCTCTTCAAGCACGATAAGCGGCGCCGGTAATGCGCCTGCTCTTAGAATAAGGGATAATTCCTGAGTTTCCTGAATAGTGAAATTGCCTGTTATCTGGCCATTTGAGAAAATCTGAGACTGGATGACGGGGGCTGATACTACCTTGCCATCAAGCACAATCGCGAAGGCTCTGCCGATATTCTCGCCTGTTACACGTCCAAATTTCCGGCCACCCGTTGAGGTAAGCTGGAATGACACAGATGGGCGGTTATTCTCGTCAAAACTGGCAGAGGCTGTCTCAAGGTCTTCACCGCTAACCATCACCAGCTTTTCGACCACATAGGCAGCATCGCCCTCTTTCATGCCTTCCAGCAGAGTGCTTCCGGGCGGCACACGCCCCTGCTGGCGAGCTTCGCTGGCTGAAATGCGCGGGTCGACAAGCTGGAATGACAGTTTAGCCGTGCGTCCGATAAGCCGTTTGATACGCTCTGGGTCATCTACACCGGGGAGCTGGATCAGAATACGGTCTCTGCCCTGACGCTGAATGAGCGGCTCTTTGGTGCCATCAGGGTCAAGACGCTTGCGGACAATTTCAATAGACTGTTCTACTGTTCTGCCAGCAAGTGCAAACAGCCCTTCTTCTGTATAGGCAATCTGATATGACAAATTATCATTTTTCACATTAAAGTCTCTACCTAATTCATTGAAAAACTGTGTTAGTTTTTGCTTATCTTCTTCTTTTCTTAGTCTGAATACGGTCTGTTTATCGTCTGACTTCAAGCCGTTAAACCCTGCCCGCTGGCTTCTAAGATAGCTTCTTAGATTTTCTGCAATATCAGACAGGCGCTCACGTTCTACCTTTTCCATATCTACTTTAAGGAGCAGATATGAGCCACCCTGCAAATCAAGCCCCAGATTGACAGACCGTCCGGGCAATATGCTGGCCAGCCCTCCCTCTTCGGGAGCATCAATAAAATTCGGCACCGCATATAACAGGCCAAGTGCAACCGCGCCAAAAACAGCAAGTTTTTTCCATAAGGCAAATGATAGCATGATAACAGTTCTTTTCAGCTATGAAGAAGGATGGCTAATTACTTTTTGCCAAATCCGAATAATCCGCCCGGCTTCTTTTCATCATTCGCAGCAGGCTTTGGTGCATTCTTCTTTTGTGGCACGTCAGCAATCATTGAACGCATCACATTTACGCGCACATCTTTTGCAATTTCCACTTCGACCGTATCCTGTTCTGCAACAGATTTTGTTACAGTGCCGGTAATCCCGCCAGAGGTTACGATTTTGTCGCCTTTTGATACAGATTCAACCATCTGACGATGTTCTTTGGCACGTTTTTGCTGTGGTCTGATCAAAAAGAAATAAAACACGATGAAAATTAGGGCGAATGGCAATAATGAGCCAAGGCCGCCTCCGCCGCCAGCAGATTGTGCAAATGCAGGGCTGATAAGCATGGGTATCTCCTCATATTTGGTCTAACACCAACCAGCCAGCAGGTATCTATAGCTGAGGCGGTTGATGTTCAATCTCGTTGTTGGCACCATACAGTCCAGAAGAACAGGCGGCAACATCAAACTGGTGATAAGATAGGTAAAAAACCTCACTATTCACTTTTCTGTCCAATTGGTCTAGAGATAGGTATCACACCCCATCACTGCAAGAGCATATTGACGAAAAAGAATAGGGAATTTCAACGTGGATAACAAGCAACTGGACCGTATTGCCTCTGCGCTTGAAAGGCTTGCGCCTGAACCTGCCAAAAGTGATGATATGACAGCCTTTGAAGGCTATATCTGGCAGTCAGATGGTTCCATATTGCGTGGCATCCGGAC
>WTJO01000265.1 GCA_011524805.1 Alphaproteobacteria bacterium | reverse complement strand
GTCGGCTTAATAGGCCTTCCCGGTTCAAGTCCGGGTGTCCCCACCATTCCCACCATTCCCTTGGCAATGATACGTTTAATAGCGTGACGAGCGCTATGCTGTCGCAGGGGCCGCTTTAGGCTGCTCTCCTGTGACAGCTGTTCTGGCTGTACCGCTGCCTATAAGCCCTGCAATTTTGCCTGCCCCGAATACAAAGAACAGCAATCCGAACGGAGCGGTTACTGCAACCAGATAGCCTATCTCCAATGTCTGCATGGCGATGTTGAAAATCTCATCCTGTTTTGAGAGGGTAATATGAAAATTTAGTGGCTCGCCGCTTGTTGTACCAAGCCTTCGATAAACAGCCTGATTCAGCGCTTCAATCTTTGAACGCGCCTGTTCTGAAAAAATTTCATTTAGCACCACCATGACCGGATTCCAGCATTCCATCCATAGCAGGATAAAAATGAAATTGCGCAATACCGCAACCCCGATGGGTGATAGCATCAACAGGAAAATGATAGGCGCAATTCCCAGAAATACGACATAAATAAATGATTTTATGCTTAATGCCCATGACAGTGTTGATTCAGATGAATAGGCACTTTTCTGTGTTGCCGTTGTTGCCGATGACAGACTTTGTAACGCGATATCCTTTTACCTGGTTAAATAGCATCTGGTTTATGATCACCTGATCGACTCTATCCTTAGGCAGATCTATGCCCTGCCATAAATTATTATGTCTGGGTGTCCGCGTAGAAAACGCATTGGTATAATAGTAATATCCGTGCAATAGCTGTTCTTCTATAAACAGATCTATTTGCGCTGTATTAAGCCTGTCAAGGCTGCCTGGAATTGGTGTAAAATCATAACCAACAGATGCAAGTGCCTTTACGGTAAGAATATATTTTGCACTATTTACCTCTTCAGCAACCAGTATATCCAGCTCGTCATGACCTGCTGTGTCATTACATTTATAGTCGGTAGGAATACCTTGTGGATTGAAAATTGAAAACTGGCTATCCACAACTGCGCCATTCACAATAGCGAGTGTTTTCAGTTATTTGAAAAGCAGAAAGTCACTTGATTTCTCCATTCTATCAAGCAGGCGCGAATCAATGCCGGTCTGCGCAAAGCCATAAAGGCATAGCCGCCTACTCTGTTCAGACCAGATTTTTGCCTGTGCGCCATATCAGGGATTTACCTATCCGCCTGATGGTGATATGTAGAGGGAGCGCGGCTGTGGTGTAGTGGTAGCACAAGAGCCTTCCAAGCTCTTAGGGCCAGTTCGAACCTGGTCAGCCGCTCCAGATTTCTTCTTTTCTTTTTTCGGGGTCTGCTAGCTGGTTCATGTGGCTAGCGCGGTCTGGTTGCGCGCAAAACATTAAAAAACAAACCTAAAAAAAAGACAGCCAGTGCGGCTGTCTTTTTGGTATTAGGGCTAATCAGCGAGATTAGCTAGCGTCTGAGTCCGCGCCAATCTGTGCCCAGTCCGGTACCCATGATGGGTAGCTTGAGCAAGCTGAAAGTCCGAGAAACGCCGAGAAAAGAAGCGCAAATGCGAGTTTTGATTTCATAATAAGATCCATCTGTTCAGTCGAAAGTTTAATCTGGACAGCCTATGATTTGTGCGGCCAGAGCCCTAACCACCTCTGCATAAACCGATAGACCTCATCCTATCTGACAAAAAAGGGCTGTCAAGATGTATTCAGGAAGCCAGCGTGCCATAGGCCAGACAATGCAGGTGGTTAGCCGCCGAATCTGTAAGAGATTCAAGGTCATAGCCTCCTTCGAGAAGGCTGAGGATTCGGCCTGATGCAGCTTGCTGGGCAAGCTCCATAATCCTTAACGTTAATAAACCGAATGACTCAACATCGACAGCCATGCCGCCCAGAGGGTCGCGTTTATGCGCATCAAACCCTGCCGAAATGATGATCAGTTCAGGTGATTCTGCCAGCACCGCAGGCAGTAGATGTTCTGTCCATGCCGCCAGCAAATCAGCACCATCATCACCCTCTGCCATGGGATGGTTGAAAATATTGTCATGCGCGCCACATTCGGCGGCCTCACCTGTGCCTGGATAAAAGGGCAGCTGATGGCTAGAAGCATAAATCAGCCCTTTTTTATCCCAGAAGGCGGCTTGCGTGCCATTGCCGTGATGTACATCAAAATCAAGTACCGCAACACGTTCCAGCCCGTGCCTGTCCCGCGCATGTTCTGCCGCGATTGCCGCGTTCGAGAACAGACAGAAGCCCATCGCCTTGTCAGGTTCAGCATGATGGCCGGGCGGACGCATCGCACTAAAGGCCGTATCAGCCTCGCCGCCAAGCACCATATCCACCCCCAGACAGGCCGCCCCTGCACCCGCTAGTGCAGCCTCAAGCGAGGCTTCGCCTGCCCATGTGTCAGGGTCAAGCTGGACAACTTCTTCAGCTTTGGTCGCCTCAAAAATACTGTCGATATAGGATTGCGTATGCACCAGTGCCAGCATATCCCTGCTAGCCTGTGGCGCATCTGTGAGCGGAAGGTCGGGCAGCACACGGCTTACCGCATTCATCACCGCAGGATAGCGAGCCGGTCGCTCCGGATGGCGAAGCGGAACCTGATGCCTGCCAGCTACCTCATCTGTAATTACCGCTATCGACATGCGCTACTCTATACTCACTTACCGGCCAGTAATTCTGACCCTATATTCACCCGCACAGTAACTTTGCCGTCATTCAGTCTTGAAATTCAAGCATAAAGACAGTAATCTACCCGTAATTGCACCTATTAAATGATTTACACTAATTTAATTCACTTTATACTAGCAAATTTTAGTCTTCCCTGCTGTCTACACTGAAACAGGCTGTGTCAGAGACACAGGCAGGTGCCGAAGCCCTTGAGACGCATAATGCTATTCTAAGAAAGGGATTGTCGAAAAAGCTGATAGAGAATTTTAACTATCACCCGGCGATTCTGCCTGCCAGCCGCAAGCTGGGAAAGACAAAACCGCATTATGGCGATAATACAGCCCACTTTATGCCGATAATCCATTATCTTGAACCG
>WTJO01000233.1:7861-12316 GCA_011524805.1 Alphaproteobacteria bacterium | reverse complement strand
GAACCGCATCTAAAATGGCTGGATATTTCACAGATTGCCCTTGCAGGTGACGAGGAAATGACCGAGCAATGCAGTATCTGCGAGCTGATTGGTCCTGAAGGCCTGCTGATAGCAGATACATTTCGGGTCGGGCTAATGCTTGTTATGCCGCAGACAGTCTTTCCCGCACAATATCATGACGCCACAGAATCACTATTTGTGCTATCCGGCAAGCTGGCACATCAACAGCCCGGCCATAAAGAGCTTATACTTCAGGCAGGCACAACCCTGTTTCATGACAGTTTTGACATACATGAAATGCGCACCCAGAATCAGCCCCTGCTGGCTGTCTATGCATGGACAGGCGAGATCTCCTCGGCGCCCCTTCTCGCCTAATCCTGCCTTTGACATAATTATCCTGCGACACTAGTTTTCTTGCTATAGTATATGGCGCTGCCTTTCTCAGAATATTCTGCCTAAAAATTCGGCTTAAATTATTAAAATGACTAAATTATAGTCAATTTAACTATTTTTTTGCTGTTCTGATGCGTGTCTCTGTCCTTCGGTCTGATTATGCATACACTCGCCGCACTAGATAATCACCTGTTGGGTCGCATGCTGGCCTGAACAGAATTTGGGGATTGAAACTATGACTTTATTTACGAAAGCCGCGCTGATGCTCGCGGCGATTTGCATGCCTAACATCGCATTTGCCGCTGTTGATACGGGCGATAGCGCATGGATATTGACAGCCACGGCGTTGGTGCTGTTCATGACCTTGCCCGGACTGGCGTTATTCTATGCCGGGCTGGTTCAGCCTAAAAATGTTGTCTCTGTGCTGATGCATCATTTTGCGCTGGCCTGTCTGATGTCTGTATTATGGGTTGTTGCCGGCTATTCGCTTGCCTTTAATGGCGATGGCGCATGGGTTGGCGATTTGTCAGGCTATATGATGTCGTCAATAAGTTTTGACAGCCTGTCAGGCACCATACCAGAATCGCTATTTGCGACCTTCCAGATGACCTTTGCGGTAATTACGCCTGCGCTGATAATTGGTGCTTATGTTGAGCGCATCAAATTTGGTGCGGTGCTGGCATTCTCAGGTATCTGGCTGCTGGCGGTCTATGCGCCTGTAACCCACTGGGTGTGGGGCGGCGGCATTATGGCTGGCTGGGGCGTGATGGATTTTGCAGGCGGCATTGTAGTGCATGCTACCGCAGGAACTGCCGCACTTGTAGCTGCTATCGTGCTTGGCAAACGCCGCAACTTCCCCTCATCAGTACAACCGCCACATAGCCCTATTCTGACAATGATTGGTGCATCAATGCTGTGGATTGGCTGGTTTGGCTTTAATGGCGGCTCGGCACTTGCCGCAGGTGAAGGCGCGGCTATGGCCATGCTGGTAACCCATATCTCTGCCTCTGTGGCTTCGCTGGTATGGATGGCAATAGAATGGGTCAAATTTGGCCGGCCGTCACTCGTTGGCATGGTAACTGGCATGGTAGCAGGTCTGGCAACAGTAACACCTGCATCTGGCTTTATCGGCGTGCCGGGCGGTATTATCCTAGGTCTGGCTGGTGGTTATCTGTGCTATGTGGCTGTAGATATTATCAGAAACAAGCTACATATTGATGACAGCCTTGATGTGTTTGCCGTGCATGGCGTTGGCGGTATTGTGGGCACCCTGCTGGTGGCTGTGCTGGCAACAGACAGCTTCTCCGGTCTGGGACTGGCAGAGGGCATGACAGTGACAAGCCAGCTTTCTGTTCAGGCCGCAAGTGTAGCAATTACCGTGCTATGGACAGCCATTGCCTCATATATCATTCTGAAAGTCATCTCTGCCACAATCGGGCTGAGAGTTGACCAGCAGGATGAAATTGAAGGGCTGGATATCTCCCAGCATGGCGAACGCGGCTATCATTCAAACTAGTCACCTGCGTTACATCACACCTAATTTTACAGGCGTTCCGGCATTAATGCCCGAGCGCCTGTTGCCATTCGGCGCGCACATAGCTATCTGGCTCGGCATCATCATAAAGCTGGGACATCTGCTCGGCAGAATAATAGCGTGATAATGCCCATACTGCCATCGCCCTGACAATTTCAGAACCAGCCTTCAGATGCGGCAGAATATCTGCTGCCAACGCTGGCCTTTCTGCATTGCCTGCGGCTATCAGCACATTGCGCATAAACGAAATATAGCCGGTGCGCTTTAAAGGCGAGCCTGAGAAGAGCTGTCTGAAAGCAGCGTCATCCAGAGACAGCAAATCGCCAAGTGCCGGCATTTGTCTGTCCTGCCCGTCCGTGAATTTCTGCTCATGTGAAGTTTGCGCAAATTTATTCCACGGGCAGACCGCAAGACAGTCATCACAGCCATAAATCCTGTTGCCTATGGCGCTACGAAATTCATCTGCAATATGGCCTTTATATTCGATTGTCAGATAGGAAATGCACCGTCTGGCATCAAGCTGATATGGTGCGGGAAACGCATCTGTCGGGCAAATATCCAGACAGGCCGTACAGCTGCCACAGCTATCATCTACCACCTCATCAGCTGGCAGGTGCCCATCTGTCAGTATCACGCCCAGAAACAGCCATGAGCCATAATCGCGCGAGACCAGATTTGTGTGCTTGCCCTGCCAGCCTATCCCTGCTTTTGCGGCAAGCGGCTTTTCCATCAGAGGCGCTGTATCTACAAACACCTTTACCTGCCAGCCTGACCGGCTGGCCAGCTGGCCGGCAATCTGTTTCAGCCTGCCCTTTAGTACATCATGATAGTCGCGGCCACGCGCATAGACAGATATATTGCCTCTATCTGTCTGGCCAAGGGCAGTCATGGGATCGTGGTTCGGGCCATAATTACAGCCAAGCACTATGGCACTACATGCATCTGGCCACATATGTTTTGGTGATTGCCGCCGGTGTTGTGTATCTGCCAGCCAGCCCATCTCGCCATGATAATTCTGCGAGATAAAGCTAGATAATCTATGGCCTGTAATCTCATCTATCTCGGCTCCCGTGACCGCCATCACGTCAAACCCGTTGGCTCCAGATGCCTGTTGCAACCAGTCTTTTAGCGCCTGTGGGTCTGGTATCGAAGCTGTCATGGCTATATCGGGGGAATATCCCCTTCGGCCTGCTTTGCCTCAAATGCCTGTGCGAACTGGCTAAGCTGACCTGCTTCAATCGCGGCGCGCATATCTGCCATCAGATCCTGATAATACTGCAGATTATGCCATGTTAGCAGCATCAGCCCCTGTATCTCGTCTGCCTTGAACAGATGATGCAGATAGGCACGGCTAAACTGG
The DNA here is from genome assembly GCA_011524805.1 of Alphaproteobacteria bacterium. Taxonomy (GTDB): domain Bacteria; phylum Pseudomonadota; class Alphaproteobacteria; order Puniceispirillales; family Puniceispirillaceae; genus WTJO01. The sequence continues at coordinate 9,029 of WTJO01000233.1, read as the reverse complement.
CTGCAGGCCGGACAGCCACATTCGGCATCTAGCGGGCGCGTATCTTCTGCATGGCGGGCATTTCGAATATTCACAGAGCCTCTGCGGGTAAAGCCCTGTGCTGTTCTGCCAGAACGGGTAGGCATCACACAGTCAAACATATCAACACCGCGCATAACACCACCAACCAGATCAGATGGCTTGCCAACCCCCATAAGATAGCGTGGGCGGCTTTCATCCAGCATATCCACACAAAAATCTAGCGTTGAGAACATTACGTCCTGACCTTCGCCCACGGCCAGTCCGCCAATAGCATATCCTTCAAAGCTGATCTCTTTCAGCGCATCAGAAGAATATTTGCGTAAATCTGCATGCACCGAGCCTTGCTGTATACCAAACTGGCCATAGCCTGTTCTGGCACGAAACGCATTGCGGGAGCGCCCTGCCCAGCGCATTGACATCTGCATACTCTGTTCGGCCTCATCCTTTGTACAGGGATAGGGCGAACATTCAGCAAATGCCATGGTGATAGTGGCATCAAGCTGATCCTGAATTTTTGTCGAACTTTCGGGCGTCAATTCAAATTTACTGCCATCAAGATGAGATTTGAACACAACTCCGTTTTCGGAAATTTGCCTGAGCGCGCCTAATGACATGACCTGAAAACCGCCAGAATCTGTCAATAGAGGGCCATCCCAGCCCATCAGCTTTCTTACCCCGCCTAGCCGTTCAATTCTGTCTGCTCCCGGTCTGAGCATCAGATGATAGGTGTTTGACAGAATGATTTGCGCGCCTGTCTGTTTTACAGACCATGGCATCATCGCCTTTACAGATGCGGCTGTGCCTACCGGCATGAATACAGGTGTATCGACCTCGCCCCATGCGGTCACCAGCCTGCCCCGTCTGGCTTTGCCATCTGTCTTAAGCGTGGTAAAGCCGAATTGAGGCCTGTCTGTATCAGCCTGTCTGTCAGAATCTGTCTGTGTCATGGGCAGCGCTTATTTCCCCTCTATCTAGGATATCTAGCTATTTAACTATCATATGGCGCGGTACATGATAACAAACATCCGTCACCATAGCTAAAAAACCGGTAATGATTGTCAATGGCGTGGCGGTACAGGCGCTGAATGTGCGCATAGCCTGCAAAGGCACTTACCAGCATCAGCAAAGTTGATTTTGGCAGATGAAA
>WTJO01000233.1:0-7761 GCA_011524805.1 Alphaproteobacteria bacterium | reverse complement strand
CATAGCCTGCAAAGGCACTTACCAGCATCAGCAAAGTTGATTTTGGCAGATGAAAATTGGTCAGCAGCATATCTGCTACCCCGAACCGGAAGCCGGGCCGGATAAAGATATCTGTCTCGCCTTCAAATGGCGCCAACGCGCCCTGCGCATGAAAAGCTGTTTCAACAAGCCGCAAGCTGGTTGTACCCACACAGATTATCCGCCCGCCTCTAGCCTTTGCCTTGCGCATTACCTCGACAGTCTGGCTATCCAGACGCCCCCATTCGCTATGCATCTTATGCTCTGATAATGCTTCTGTCTTGACTGGCAAAAACGTACCTGCCCCGACATGCAAGGTCAGCTCGGTTATCGTGGCACCGGCAGTGCGGATGGCAGATAGCAATTCAGGGGTGAAATGCAGTCCGGCAGTTGGTGCTGCGACTGCACCCTTATGGCTTGCAAAGATGGTCTGGTAATCTGATTTATCTTCGTCAACCCCGCCCTTTGGCCGTCTGATATAGGGCGGCAGTGGCATCTGGCCAACCGCCTCAATCAGCCTGTCAAGCGCAGCTGCTTCATGCGAGAACGCTAGCACAACCTCTCCGCCCTCACCTTTTTCGGTGACTGTTGCCGAAAGCATATGATCAAACGCTATTTCAGTGCCCGGCGCACATTTTTTTGCAGGTTTGGCAAAAGCGCGCCAGCTATTGGGCGAAATTCTCTGATGCAAAGTAATGCCAATACCGCCCTCGCCAATGCGCCCATAAAGCTGAGCGGGCAACACCTGGGTATTATTTACAACCAGCACATCATCAGGGCACAATATTGAGGGCAAATCACGCATGATACGGTCTGCATATTCGCCTGATGAAGCATCAAGCAATCTGGCTGAATCGCGCGGATCCGCCGGCTGCTGGGCAATAAGGTTTTCCGGCAGGTCAAAATCATAGTCAGAAAGCTGGTCATACATAATGATTGAGCCTGAGCCTGCTAGAATATCTGAAGCACGCCAGATAGATGCCCGTTGCTATCTGTAACCAGCAAACATTGAATTTTGGCATCAATCAACAGCTCTTCTGCCTCTCCAAAAGAAGCATCTTCTGAAATGGTAAGCGGCGACACATTCATCACTTCGCCAGCTGTCAGCTTGTCAAGTGCCGCCCCCTGAACCAGCATACGGCGTAAATCGCCATCTGTTATAATCCCCTGAAAGGCCTGTTGTGTGCCGACAATCGCAAGCCCAAGACGCCCTTCGGTCATGGCCAGAATAACCTCTGTCATAGGCATATCTGCTGATACGAAGGGCAATTCTGTACTGCGCATATGATCCTTCACAGATGACAGCAATTTCCGCCCCAGCTTGCCGCCCGGATGGGTACGGGCAAAATCTTCTTCTCTAAAGCCTGACTGTTTCATCAGCGCAATCGCCAGTGCATCACCAAGCACCAGTGCGGCCAGCGTAGATGTGGTAGGCGCAAGATTTAGGGGACAGGCTTCTCTGTCAATTGAGGCATCAAGCACAATTTTAGATGCTTTTGCCATGGTAGAATTCGGATTACCTACAAGGCTGATAATCTGTGCCTCAATCCGCCGCAATGCCGGCAATAGCCTGATGACCTCGTCAGTTTCACCAGAATTGGAAATCAGCAAAATCACATCGCCTTTGCGCACAATCCCCAGATCGCCATGTATAGCTTCGGCCGGATGAAGAAATACTGATGGTGTACCAGTAGAGGTCAGGGTCGCTGCAATTTTCTGGCCTACCAGACCAGATTTACCCATACCGCAAATAATAAAATTCCCGTCATGAGAGGCGATCATGTCGACCGCCGCAAAGAAATTCTCGCCAATACGCCCCTCAACATCCTCAAGCGCCCTGCGATAGGCAGAAAACATCTCGGAAACGGATTTGAAATCATTTTTATTCATGGTGTCTGACCATTTTTATGGCTATTATCATCATCTGCCATCACCGGAATAAACACCGGATCAGGCTGAATATGTGCCTGTCATAGCATGGTTAGGCCAGCCATAACAAGCCACCTTATCAGCCGGCATCTGTCTATAAACAGCAAGATCCATGCCTTTTCAGGCGCCATGCCGATGCTGTCTAGCGCGAAGTGATGCGGGCATTTATCTGTTCTGCCAGCGCTACATCTTCTGCTCTGTTCAAATTCATGAACATATCATAATCAGGATGCTCGCATTCAACCACAGCCATCTGATAGCCAGAGGTGAAATCATCTATTTTACGCACCCCCTCATGTATTACCGCATCATGCAGGTTCTGTCTTATCGTCACTGGCCACAACCCAAAGACAGGATGTCGGCGGCCATTACTAGCCGGTTGTGCAAGCTGGTCTGGTTCCATAATTGCCTGATTTAGCCTGTCTGTAAGGTCATGCGGCACAAAGGGCGCATCTGTTGCCATAGTCTGGAGCATGGTAATTTCAGGGTGATGCAAGGCCAGATAATCAAGACAGCTTAACAGCCCGACCAGAGGGCCCAGAAAGCCAGAACTGACATCCTGAACCACCGGCAGGCCAGTATCTGCAAAACGACTGGCATCGCCATTGGCATTTATCAGCCTGACCGCAAATCTGTCTGTCTTGCGCATCTGGCGTTGCAGGATGGTCTCATCCCCAATCTTTATAAGGGCTTTATCACCGCCGCCCATCCTGCGCGCCTGACCACCTGCCAGAAACCCGATTGCAATGGTGTTGCAAATCGTCATGTAAGTGACTTTCTGCTATGGCTATTCAGCGTCATTAAACTGTCTCTGAGGTGATTTCTGCTCTGAGGTAGAATCCATTTTCACATCACTGTCAAAGCTGATACGCTCAGGTGCCGAAAGTGCAACAAAGCGACTGCCTTTTGCCCTGCCAATCAGGGTAAGCCCGGCCTCGCGTGCCAGCCTGACACCAGCCTCTGTAAAGCCGGAACGTGACACCAGAATGGGAATATTCATTATCACAGTCTTGATTACCATCTCGGAAGTCAGCCGGCCTGTAGTATAAAACACCTTATCATGTCCTGAAATACCGTTCAGAAACATATGGCCGGCTATTTTATCAACCGCATTATGCCGACCAATATCTTCAACATAGGCAACAGGCCGCTCTGGCGTGCATAATACACAGCCATGAATAGCGCCTGCTTTGAGATACAGGCTAGGGGCGGTGTTAATTGTTTTTGAGAGTGCCATAAGCTGGCTGACAGACAGACGCACATCTGGGTTTAGCGAGATTTGTTCAAACCTGTCCATTATATCGCCAAATACTGTGCCTTGCGCACATCCGCTTGTGCGGATTTTCTTTTTCAGCTTTGATTCATAATTTGTCTGTTTTTCAGTGCGTACAACCACCACATCAATATCAAGGTCAATATCAATATCGGTGATTACATCATCTGCCGACAACATATTCTGATTATACAGAAACCCTACAGCCAGTTCGCGAATATGATCGCCAAGGCTCATCGCGGTCACAATTTCCTGTCCGTTAAGATAGATTGTAAGCGGCCGTTCTGCGACCACAGGCAGGTTTACCGGCTGGCCTGATGCATCCAGCCCGTCCAGCATGGTGGTAAGCCCGTCTGCCTCCGGGTCTGGGGCAATATCAAATTCTGCCATGTGCATTTCCTGTCAAACAAGGTTTGATAATATCTTATACCTATTTACCATCTTCATCACTGCCAATAGGGTAAAAATCCCCTATAATGCAAAAAATCTGGATTAAATTGACAAAATTCATCCTATATCTGATAGAACAGGACAATATATTTTCTGCATTTTTGCGGATAACAGGCAGAATTGACAATGAATATTCACTTTATGGCCTCCGAACATCCGGAAAGCCAGCAACGCTTTAGCCACCTGTCAGCCCAATATGGTCAGGCCGAAATCGCCGATGCTGATTATCTGGTGGTGCTGGGTGGCGATGGACAAATGCTGGCGGCCATGCGCGAGGCGATTACCTATCAAAAGCCGCTTTTCGGGATGAATTGCGGGCGTGTTGGCTTTCTGATGAACGAATATTCAGACGCTGATTTGCCTACGCGCCTGCGTGCTGCAGAAGCGGTGAGCATCCATCCACTTGAACTCACCGCCACAGATAGACACGGCAACACCCACACAGCCCTTGCGATAAATGAAGTGTCTTTATTGCGCCAGAGCCATAATGCGGCGCATTGCGCGATTTATGTCAATGACAAGCAGGAGATGGAATTGCTGGTCTGTGATGGTATTCTGCTTGCCACGCCTGCCGGCTCAACTGCCTATAATCTGTCAGCACATGGCCCCATTATCCCGCTTGGCGCGGAATTGCTGGCATTAACGCCTATTTCCGCATTTCGCCCCAGACGCTGGCGCGGAGCATTATTGCCATCTCATAGCGTCGTCAGAATAGAGGTCAGAGAGCCTGATTTCAGACCGCAATCTGTTACCGCAGACAATATTGAGTTCAGGGATATTACCGAAGCGGTGATCAGACAAACAGATGATATTTCAATACCAGTGCTATATGATGAGGGGCATGGGCTGTCCGAACGGATAATTTCAGAACAGTTTAATTACTAGTGTTTCTGTTCCTGCACCTTGTCTTCAACTGCGTCTTCCTGGGTGACTTCAGGTGAGGTATCAGGCACATCATCAAGATAGGATAGAGGGTCTGGCGGGCTATGCAGGCAGGCCAGTACAGCATGGTAGATTCGTTGTTTGACTGGCCTGCGTTCATTCAGCAATTCATGACGGGCATTTTCAATAAGCTGGATCTGCCCATGCCCAAGATAGCTTAGCATCTCGATCGATTTTGCCAGATTGACAACCTGCTCATCTGCCGCCACAAAGCCATGCACCGGCACAGTGATAGACCGCATCCATTCAGGGTTCAAGGTTGTTGCCAGACAGGAGCGGAAGGTAGCTGCCACCCATCCGACCGTTGGCCGGTAACGCCGTAAATAGGCCTTTTTCTCAAAAATCCGGTATTGCCTGTCATAGCCATCAGGGTCAGTGGTCAGCATATTGTCAATCCTGAACCGTCTGGCAATATGTGTTTCTGTCAGCGCAACCCCCGGAATAGAGTGTTTTTTCATGCCAAACCATGACAGCAGACGCGAAGCAGATACAACAAACCATAGAGGCGGAGATTTTGGCACGATCATGGGGGAAAGCAGAATGATTTGCTCAATCTCATATCCAAATAGCTGATGGCAATGTAGCGCCAGATGCCCCCCCATGGAATGACCAATAACAGAAAACGGTTTTCCGGCAAATCCTGCCTCGGCTACCAGCTCTGAAATCGCATGATGATGCTGGGCATAATCATCAATGTGCACCAGAAGCGGATGTATGCCCAGATGGCCAGAGGCGCCCTGCCCCGGCCAGTCAATTAACAGACAGTCAAATCCGGCTTCGGTCAGAAAGGCGGCAAACTGGCTGTATTTTTCGCAAAATTCGGTAAATCCGGGCAGAATGACAACCCGCCCTAAGGGATTTTCGACTTCCCATAGATGCCCTCTTATCGGATAGGGTCTGGCAAGAGTGGCTGGCAGAATAATATCCCGCCCACGCAACACCCCGTCATCTTCAGCATGAGACGGAATATCGGGAATGACATAGTCAGGCTGTTGTGTTTGCTGTTCCTGTTCAGTCATCTTCTAGTGTCTGGCCTTGCGCATCCTGCAATGCTGTTGTTCCTGATCTGGTAACAAATCCAAGTGACTGCCTGTCCCACATACCGGCGTAAACGCCTTTTTTGGCACGCAATTCTGTGTGTGTACCAGTTTCAATCACCTTGCCTTCAGACAGCACAATAATCTGGTCTGCATCAATGATGGTAGATAATCTGTGTGCAATTACAAGGGTTGTCTGGTTTTTCGACACATCGTTCAGGCTGGTCTGGATTTCCTTTTCCGTGCGGCTATCAAGTGCAGAGGTTGCCTCATCAAACAGAAATATCGAGGAACGTTTCAAAATAGCACGGGCAATGGCCACACGTTGCTTCTCACCACCTGAGAGTTTTAAGCCACGCTCGCCGACCATGGTATCGAATTTCTCAGGCAGCCTGTCTATGAATTTATCAATTGAGGCAAGACGTGCTGCCTCTTCTATATCTTCCTGAGTTGCTGTCTCGCGCCCATAGCCAATATTATAGCCGATGGAGGCGTTAAACATCACCGTATCTTGCGGCACAATCCCGATCGCCGCCCTGACAGATGATTGCTGGACATCGCGGATATTCTGGCCATCTATTTCAATAGTCCCTTTCTGGGGATCATAAAATCTGAATAGCAGGCGCGAAATGGTAGATTTTCCAGCACCGCTTGGCCCCACAATGGCGATTTTCCTGCCCGCAGGCACCACAAAGCTGACCCCGCGTAAAATCGGTCTGTCCTGATAGGCAAAATGAATATCTTTGAACCTTATCTCGCCTTTTGAGATGATAAGCGGCTGGGCATCATCAATATCATCAACATCCGAATGCACATCCAGCAGGCCAAACATACGTTCAAGATCAACAAAGGCCTGACGGATTTCACGATAGACAAATCCCAGAAAATTAAGCGGCAGATAAAGCTGGATAAGATAGGTGTTTACAGCCACAAAATCACCAACACTCAGATGACCCTGCTGAATATCATGACCGGCCAGCCCCATCATCAGCACTAGCCCCACCGCAATAATTGCCCCCTGCCCCACATTTACCGCCGCAAGCGAGGTACGTGACAGCACAGCCGCATCTTCATATTGTTTTAGCGAGCTGTTATATCTGTCTGCTTCGCTTTCTTCGGCATTGAAATATTTTACGGTTTCAAAATTCAACAGGCTATCAACTGCCTTGGTTGCAGCCTGTTCATCAGCCTTATTCATGCGCCGTCTGAAGGCCATCCGCCATTCGGTTACCTGAATGGTGAAATAGCCATATAACACCACTGTGCAAAAGGTAATGGCGGCATAGTAAAAGCCGAACATCGCCCATAAAAAACCGCTTACCAGAAATACTTCGATAATTAACGGAAATACATCAAAAGTGGCACGTGTGAGAATAAATTCCATCCCCTTCGCCCCACGTTCAATCGCGCGTGACAGACCGCCTGTCTGACGATCAAGGTGGAATCTCAAAGACAATCTGTGCAAATGCCGGAAGGCCGTCATCGCAGCCCCTCTGACAGCACGTTGAGATACTCTGCTAAACAGATATTCCTTGCCTTCCATGAAAATCTGCTGGCTAAGGCGGGCAAGCGCGTAGCCGCCCAGAATATACCACAGCATCATGATGGTAAACCCGTCATCTCCATTGACCAGATCAACAGCTCTGCCATAGAAAATCGGAGTTATAAGATTGGCTGTCTTTGCTAGCACAAGACACAGAATAGCCAGATAGATACGGTTTCTGATAGCCGTATCACCTTTGGGGGCTGCGTAACTCAGTATCGTACGCATTAGCCCCAGCATCTGGGATTTTTTAAGTGTGGGACCAGCGCTCATCTAGGCAACACTGAAACTTTCACCACATCCACAACGCGCAGTTTCATTCGGGTTATTGAAGATAAATGAAGAGGCAAATTTATCTTCCTTCCAGTCCATTTCAGAGCCAATCAAAAACATAACAGCCGCAGGATCAATAAAGATGGTCACGCCCTTTTCTTCAATTTTATCTTCGAATGGCTTTTGTTCGGTAGCAAATTCCACCTGATATTGAAGCCCGGAACAGCCAGCTGTCTTTATGCCAACCCGCAAGCCCAGCACATCGCTATCCGCCCGTTCCATTAGCGTCAATGCAC
>WTJO01000203.1 GCA_011524805.1 Alphaproteobacteria bacterium | reverse complement strand
GGCGAAAGAGGCCGGCATTACCATTATTTCAAATATGGGTGCCGCCAATCCTGAAGGGGCTGCACGTCAAATATTTCGCCTTGCAGCAGAACTTGATATGCCTGTTCCGTCTATTGCGGTTGTGACAGGGGATGATGTACGTGCATTTCTGGATGATACGCTTCTGGCGGCGTCTGAAATTATCGAAGGCAATGAGTTGCATGCCGAGAATATCGTATCTGCCAATGCCTATCTTGGTGCCAGACCTATTGCCGAGGCATTATCCCACAGCCCCGATATTGTGATCGTTGGCAGAACAACAGATAGCGCACTTGTTCTGGGACCGCTTATTCATGAATTTGGCTGGTCTGAAGACGCATATGACAAGCTGGCTTCTGGCACTATTTGCGGCCATCTGCTAGAATGTGGTGGTCAGGTTACAGGTGCCTATTTTGCCGACCCCGGCTTTAAGGATGTGCCTGATCTTGCCCATGTCGGCTTTCCGTTTGCCTGTGTCAGCCAAGATGGCAGTTTCTATATCTCAAAAGCAGAAGGCACAGGTGGATGTGTGACCAAAGCAACTGTTACAGAACAGCTATTATATGAGATGCATGATCCGTCTGCCTATTATGTGCCAGATGTAATCGCTGATATCTCGGAGATATCTCTTACAGAAACCGGCACAGACAGGATTACAATCTCAGATGTAAAAGGCCATCCGCCTACAGATACGCTAAAGGTGACTATTTGTATGCAGGCAGGCTGGCTGGCAGAGGCCGAGATGAGCTATGCTGGCGCAAACGGGCTGGCGCGCGCTGAACTGGCTGCCGAGATTGTGAAGACTAGATTATCGTCTGAAGGGCTGGATACAGCATTGAGATGTGACGTGCTTGGTGCCTATGGGCCGCTAGATGGTGGCAAGCCGCGTACCGATATTAATGCCCTTGCCTTTGATGGTGATTATCGGCTCAGGCTGGCGCTGATGGCAGATAGAGAAGAACAGGCTCAACGTGTCTATGATGAGTTGCAGTCGCTCTATTGTTCAGGACCTGCTGGTGGCGGCGGGTTTAGGGGCGCGGTTACAGAACAGATTTCAACCGCCTCTGTTCTGATTGACAGGCACGCTGTAGAAGCACAGGTCACTACATTCCTGTTCAAAAGTGAAGGATAGACAGATGCCACAAACAAGCTCCTATCTTCCGCTTCATGCGATTGCCCATGGCAGGGCTGGCGATAAAGGCAATATCAGCAATATATCTGTTATCAGCTATCTGCCAGAGGCCTATGGGTTTATCTGCGAGCATGTCACAGAACAGGCTGTGCTATCACTATTTGCGACTGTCAACGCAACCTCTGTCAAACGTTATGAATTGCCAAATCTTCATGCGCTGAATTTTGTCATATCTGATGCACTGGATGGCGGCGTTAACAGCTCCCGCAATGTTGACAGGCATGGCAAGACACTCAGCTTTTTGTTGCTGGGGCGGCTTTATCTGGATATTCCGCATGCTTTTATTCCAGATGGTAGCCCCTATTTTGACAGGCTTTAGCCAGATAAAGAGCGGCAAGAACCGTATTTTCACATCCGAAATAAAGAACGCCCGGCTAATGGTCTAGCAGGGCGTTCCTGTTTAGAGATTAGTTCAGGGTGTATCTACACCATCAATTCAGCACTTTTGGAAGCCAGAGCGCGATATCAGGTATAAACATTACCAGCAACATTCCGATAATCTGCATAGCAATAAACGGCAAAACAGAGCCGAAGATTTCCTGAAGAGTAATATCTGGCGGTGCAACAGACTTTAACCAGAAACAGGCAGGGCCGAAGGGTGGCGAGAGAAAGTAAATCTGGATGTTCATCACAAACAGAACCCCGAACCAGACAGCCGCCCATTCAGGCTCAAGCCCAAGTTCAGGCGCCATACCGACAACCACAGGTGCAAATACAGGCACTGTGATAAAGGCAATCGCAATCCATTCCATAAAGGTGCCTAGCACAACCAGAATAGCCATCATCACAAAAACGATACCAATTGCGGGCAGACCAAGATTAGAGAAGAGTGAGCGCAGGAAGTCACCACCCCCAATCAGATTATAAATCCCGACAAACGAGACAGCACCCAAAATCAGCCAGACAATTGTGCCTACTGTCGACATGGTGCCTGCCAGCGCCACCTGAAGTAGATTCCAGCTAAATGAATTTCTGACCAGCGCAACGAAAATTGCGCCAACCACTCCGACCGAGGCCGCTTCTGTTACCGTTGCAATCCCGCCATAAATAGACCCCATAACACAGAAAATCAGAAAAATGCTTAACCCAACGGCTGTCATCTTTTCACGTGACAGCTTCATTTCTCTGCCTCGTGCCTCTGCTACCTCTTCTGCGGTAGGTGCCATAGAATGATCAAGATTACATCTTACCAGAACATAAATACCGTAAAATGTGGCCAGCATAATGCCCGGAATAGCACCTGCCATGAACAGGTCGCCAATCGCAACCTGTGCCGCAAGACCATAAATAATCATGATAATACTTGGCGGAATAAGCGTGGCAAGCGAGCCTGCGGCACAAATAAGCCCGATGGACATTTTCCGGTTATAGCCAAGCCTGAGCATTTGCGGCAAGGCAACCAGACCAAGCATCACAATCTCACCACCCATAACACCTGACATGGCGGCCAGAATAACTGCCACCACAATTGTCTGGATAGCTACCCCGCCGCGCAATTTACCAGCAAAAATGGACATTGCATCAAACAGGTCTTCAGCTACCCCCGCCCGCTCAAGTATAGAGGCCATAAGCACAAATAGCGGCACTGCGATTAGCGGATATTTCTCCAGCAATCCAAACGCGTTTGTCGAAACCAGATACAGCCCGCCATAGCCGAAATAAAATAGCGCGCTCAATATAGATACAATAAGGGTAACAATCCCAAGCGGCATACCTGTCATCATTAACGCCACCATAAGCCCGACAATCAACAGGCTGGCAGAGGCGATACCCATCTCGCGCATATCCAGCATAGAGGAAGGGTCAATAACAGACCCTACAGATG
>WTJO01000235.1 GCA_011524805.1 Alphaproteobacteria bacterium | reverse complement strand
GTGATGAACAGAGCAAAAGGTGATGCCTCACGTTTTGATCAGGTCTTTTCAGCTTATGAGGCCAATAAAAATGTAACGCGCGAGCGTATCTATATTGAGACGATTGAAGAAGTCTTTGGCAATATCGAAAAAATCATCATTGATGAAGATGGCCAGTCGGTGGTGCCCTATCTCCCACTCAAGGAACTGGGCAGAGCAACACAGAAGGCAGGAGAATAACAGATGAAAATGACACGAAATATCAGCTTACTGTTTATCGCTGCACTTATTTTTGGGCTGTATTCTGCGCTGTTCACTGTGAACCAGACACAACAGGCGCTGGTACTGCAGCTTGGCGAGCCAAAACGTATCATCCAGAAGCCGGGACTTTCGCTTAAAATCCCGTTTATTCAGGATGCAGTATTTTACGAGCGCAGGGTGCTGTCGCTTATCCCGCAAGATGCCGAAGAGGTTATTCTGGCCGACCAGAAGCGACTTCAGGTAGATGCGTATGCGCGCTACCGTATCGAAGACCCGCTATTGTTCTTCCAGACAGTGCGCAACGAATTTGGGGCACGGGCACGACTTGAATCAATTATCGATTCGTCTGTTAGACGTGTGCTGGGTCGTGAGACACTTGCCTCAATCCTCACAGGTGAGCGCGAGACGATTAACGGGTCGATCAGAGATGAGGTGAACTCATCTGTAAAATCGCTTGGCATCGAGATTATTGATGTGCGTTTGCGCCGTGCTGATTATCCGCAGGCAACCTCTCAGAATATCTTTAACCGGATGAAATCGGAACGTGAGAGAGAAGCAAAAGAGTTCCGCGCTACAGGTGAGGAAGAAGCACAGAAAATCAGAGCTGATGCAGAAAAGACAAGAACAGTGATTGTGGCCGAGGCAAGCCGGCAGGCACAGGAATTAAGAGGTCAGGGTGATAGTGAAGCTATCCGGATTTATGCTGAGAGCTTTGGGCGTGATCCTGAATTCTTTGCCTTCTACCGTTCGATGCAGGCATATCGCAAATCCATTGGCGAATCCGGCACGTCTATGGTGCTGTCACCAAATTCTAGCTTTTTCCGCTATTTCAATGACAAGAATGGTAGAGACGCAGAATAATATCTAACCAGAAGGAAACAGGCCATAATTGGCCTTTTTCCTGCCTGAATATGGCCTAACCGGAATGCCATTCTGAGCGTGATGCATATTATGGCATCTGTGCCCGGACCAGCGATAAGCTGCTGGATGTGACACCTGTCATAATCTCGTCATGTGTAATAATTTTAATGCTGGAGAGTAATATAAGATGCTGAAACAACTGAACCATATTGCCCCTGAACATCTGCTGAGCTTCCCCCGTCACAAACAGGCGGAGGCAGATTACAGCGCGCAGAGAATGGCAAAATTTATGATGGCAGCGTTATTTTTCGCAGCTGGCCTGATGCTCAGCCTTGGCCAGTCACAGGCAGCAGACAGACCTGATAGCTTTGCAGATTTGGCAGAAGCGCTCACCCCGTCAGTTGTCAATATTTCAACAACCACCGTGGTTGAATCAAGAGGCGGTGGCTCACAGCTTCCCCAGTTTCCGGAAGGTTCGCCCTTTGAAGATTTTTTCCGCGATTTTGAGAATCAGGACAGACCGCGCAGGGCACAGTCTCTTGGCTCTGGCTTCATCATTGATAAAGAAGGATATGTGGTCACCAACAACCATGTGATCGAAAATGCAGACGAGATTACCATCTATCTGTCAGATGATGACAGTTTTTCAGCCAAAATTGTCGGACGTGACGAGAAAACAGATATCGCGCTTCTGAAATTTGATCCTGAAGGCAAAGAGTTATCTGTTGTGACATTTGGCGACTCAGATACGCTCAGGGTTGGTGACTGGGTGATGGCCATCGGCAATCCGTTCGGGCTAGGTGGTTCTGTTACTGCCGGTATTGTATCAGCCCGTGGGCGTGATATTGGTTCTGGTCCGTATGATGATTTCATCCAGACAGATGCGTCAATAAACAGAGGCAATTCTGGCGGCCCACTATTTAACCTTGACGGTGAAGTGATTGGAATTAACACGGCCATCTTCTCACAATCTGGCGGGTCTGTTGGTATCGGCTTTGCAATTTCGGCCAATCTGGCAGAACAGGTTGTCACACAGTTGCGTGATTACGGACGCACAAGACGTGGCTGGCTGGGTGTGTTTATTCAGGAAGTGACAGAAGATATTGCAGATTCGCTTGGGCTGAAAGATGTTGCAGGTGCGCTTGTTGCATCGGTCAGTGAAGAAGGTCCGGCGGCAAAGGCAGGCATTGAAGCGGGTGACGTCATTACCTCGTTTGATTCAAAGAAGGTTGAAAGAAGCCGGGACTTGCCGCGTATTGTTGCAGAAACCTCTGTTGACAAGACAGTGCCTGTTACCGTTATCCGTAATGGCAAGGAAATTGTCATTGATGTAACGCTTGGCGAGCTTGAAGTTGCTGAAAATGACGGTCTGATTTCAAACCGCCCGACAGCTGGCGAGGCCGAGTCATTTGCCGATCTGGGCTTTGATGTAAGGCCGCTTACAGAGGAGCTTGCAACCCAGTACGGGCTTAAGCCTGAAGAGAATACTGTGGTGATAACCAGCGTGGCAGAAAATAGCCCTGCCAGTCGTAAAGGTCTGGAAGAAGGACTTATCATCAGACGGTTGAACCAGACAGCGATTACCTCTGTCGAACAGCTTAATGAGGGTATCAGTGCTGCCCGCGATGAAGATCGCAAGGGCATTCTCATGTTGATTGAAGATGCTGAAGGCAGAAGCCGCTTTGTTCAGGTCAGCTTTGAGTAGGCTCTGGCAATAGTGCCAGCCCGCATACAAAACATCAGGCCAGCCGGTATCATGCCGGCTGGCTTTTTATATGGCTTTTTATATGGCATCAACAAGTTTGTCTGCTGTCAAACCCTGAAGATATAACAGGCCGGTAAGATCTGTATGATCTAGCTGGGTATGTATTTTCTGCTTTAAGGCAGGCTTGCCTTCAAACGCAACCCCCAGCCCTGCAGTGGATAGCATCTCGCCATCATTGGCAC
>WTJO01000018.1 GCA_011524805.1 Alphaproteobacteria bacterium | reverse complement strand
TGACAAGCATAAAACTGGAAGCATTAAGATTTGAGTTCAAGCCAAGAATTTAGCGCACAATATTAACAGGTCAGGATGTGTGTCTTTCAAGCTCGTCAGCGATAATGGCAATGATAACATCACAATCATCCAGCCCGAAGGTTAGCGGGATACGCATATCAACCGTTTTAGACAAGGCCGCACGGGTGGCAGGCAAATCAGGCATGTCTTTGATATAATGCCAGCTATCATATCTGCTGGTAAAAGCGAGTGGCGCATCTGCCCCGAACCATTTTAATTCAACCCCTCGACTGGCACAGCCTGCCAAAAATTTGGGAATAGCCTGTTCGGTAAGCGCATCTGCACGAAACTGAATTGACGAGCCTACATAAAATTCGGCCTGACTTCGCTGTGGAATAGAAATACCGTCAATGCCGGCAAGCTGGACAAACAGCCTGTCATAAAGCTGGTTCCAGCGTTCAATATTGCTATCTAGATAAGGTAGCTGTGCGCGGATGAGGGCAGCTCTGAGATTATCCATACGGCAGGAAAAATTGGCTACCTCCAGCTTGACCCTGTCAAAAACCTCTTTGGGAGGCACGGCACCATGGCGCTCATACAGCATATAAGAGCCAGAATGGATAATTGCACGGGCAGCCATCTCGTCATCATCTGTAGTGAGAAACCCGCCCTCGCCCGAATTCATATGTTTATAGGTCTGGGTAGAAAAAGCGGCAACATCACCAAAATTACCAGATTTTATCCCGTTCCATTTTGCCCCCATCGTATGGGCGCAATCTTCGACAATTCTGATACCATATCGGCGTGCAATGTCTGCCAGCACATCCATATCGGCAATATGGCCACGCATATGTGACAATAATAGCACCTTGGCACCAGAGCGTTTTGCCATCTCGTCCAGATGGGACATGTCTATATGGTAATTCTGGTCAATTTCAACCAGCACAGGCTCGGCACCAATGCTGTGAATAGCCCCCGGCACAGGCGCCAGCGTATAGGCATTTGCCAGCACCTTATCGCCTGCATTCACACCGCAGACACGCAGACCAAGCTGAATAGCCTGACCACCAGAGGCAGTCGCCACACAATATTTCACCCCCTGATAAACAGCATATTCCTGTTCCAGATAGGATGCCTCTGCCTCTTCGCCTGCCGCCACATTATATCGGTGAAGCCTGCCAGAGCGCAGAATTTCAACAGCCCGCTCAATCCCCTCTTCAGGGATAGCTTCCTGCTGGGTAAAGGGTTTTGTGAACTGCTCTATCATATCTGCCCCCCGACATATGTGGCTATCCGTCCTAGCCTAGAATGTGCAAGCGCTATCTTGCAAGCTGGAATCTATCTTAATCAGCCCAAAGCATAAAGGGCTAGAGCGTATTTTGCGGCGTGCCTGCCATAAACTCGTCAATATGGTCTATAACCTGATGCCAAAGGGTCTGCATCGCCTGATGAGATGCCCATGCAATATGCGGGGTGACCAGCAAATTAGGTCTGTTCAGATTCTGCATAATGATATGATCATCTGATGGCGGTTCCTGTGTCAGCACATCAAGCGCCGCCCCTGATACCTGCCCGCTATCAAGCGCGGCTATCAAATCTGCCTCATTCACCAGCCCGCCACGTGATGTATTGATGATCAGCGGTGCCTTGGCCATGGAGGCAAATTCGGGCGCGGCTATCAGATTGGCCGTATCGGGAGTAAGCGGGCAATGCAGGCTGATAATATCGGCACGTGCCAGCATCTCGTCAAACGTAACTCTGCCCGCAGATGCAGCCGATGCGCCTTTACGGTCTGCGACCAGCACTTCCATACCAAGAGCCGAGGCAATGCGCCCAACCTCACTGCCAATAACACCAGAGCCGACAAGCCCAAAGGTGCTGCCATGCAGATCA
Organism: Alphaproteobacteria bacterium; assembly: GCA_011524805.1. Taxonomy (GTDB): domain Bacteria; phylum Pseudomonadota; class Alphaproteobacteria; order Puniceispirillales; family Puniceispirillaceae; genus WTJO01. The sequence goes on along the minus strand of WTJO01000018.1, from coordinate 1,217 downwards.
GATACAGGATGGCCAAAAAAACAGAATTGCCGGCTATTTTGCCAGACGCCATTATGGACATCCAGATGATAGCCGGCCAGCGATCGCCGCAGGGCAAATATCAGCGCAATCGTATGTTCAGGCACTGTATGTCTGGCATAGCCTCTGGCATTTGAGACAGTAACATTATGTTCATGGCATGCCTGAATATCAACCTTGTCAAAGCCTGTGGCAGTAAGGACAATATATTTCAATTTCGGCAGGGCTTCGAGATGGGCGCGGGTAATCTGAACCTTGTTCAGCACCACAATATCTGCATCGGCAAGACGGGGGATAACCAGTTCAGCCGGCGTATGATCATAGCTTGTCCAGAGATGATCTGTCTGCGGCAGGACAAAATCAATATCGGGGCCGATGCTTTCCTTATCCAGATGCACAATCTGCACCCTGTCTGTGTCTGTCATAATCTCTCTCTTATCGCTGATATATGCCTCTTCACGCTAGCATAGCATAGGCGCGAAAATATCTAGCAGGCGACAGTAATTTAGCCGCCCGCTATCTGGCCAGCTTTGCATTTGACCATATCTGCCAGCCTTGCCATGATAGACAGGGGGGTGATGCCGTTCGATATGAAACACCGGCTGTAACATCACCAGCACATAGAGGAAAAGCCCATGCCAAAAGCCTATATTGTATCATGCTATCTTGACAGTCCGGATGAGGACAGGCTGGCTGAATATGCAGGCCCTGCCAAAGCTGCCTTTGATGCGCTTGGCGGCAGATTTATTGTTCGTGCTACCCCGTCACATATTTTTGAAGCTGGCAGGCAACAGCGCACCATTGTGATTGAATTTGACAGTCTGGCACAGGCAAAAGCCGCCTATGAGAGTGATGAATATCAGCAAGCCCGCGCGATTCTTGGCAATGTCAGACGCGATGTCAGGATTGTTGAAGGCGTTTAGATGCCCTGTCTGCACCTCATCACCACCCCTATATGCCTGAAGTTGCGTATCTGAAGTTTATTGACTGATTACAGCTGATAGATTTATGATAATATATGATTCCTGCCTAGCAGTCGCCGCTGGTTGCACGAAACAGCGCCAGCTTAGAATTTTATTGCGCGCTCTGCCTGATTTTCTGCCCTAATAATGCGTAAAATTTACTCATTTCGGGGTGTAAAGATTAAAAATTGTCACTTTATCTATTTACAGGCCTGCGGGCTATGTCACCATATATAT
>WTJO01000103.1 GCA_011524805.1 Alphaproteobacteria bacterium | reverse complement strand
TGGCAATTGTGTTGGATGACGGGATTGGCGTGCCAGAAGATGATGGGCAGGCAGTATTGTGGTATGAAAAGGCTGCACTTGGCGGGGCTGTTGATGCCCAGTTTATCATGGGTGACAGATATGAAACAGGACGTGACGTTGTCCGCGATTATACACGCGCCTCGGAATTTTATGCACTCGCCGCAGAACAGAATAATACAGACGCACAGTACAGACTGGCACGGCTATATGATACCGGCAAGGGCGTGCCGGAAAATGCGCTGACAGCTGCGCAGTATTATCTTCGTGCTGCAGCTGGAGGCTCTGTAGCCGCGCAAGCGATGATGGGTCGGTTATATTCTTCTGGAAGAGGTGTGGATAAAGACCAGGCACAAGCCCGAAGATATTTTGATTTAGCCTCTCAAAAAGGCGATCCTGAATCCGCGTATATACTAGCACAGATTTATGATTTGGGCGTAACGGTGCTAGAAGACGACGACATGGCCATAAACTATTATACCACAAGCGCCAGAGGCGGATACGCTCCTGCCCAATATCAGCTCGCCCGAATTTATGAGACGGGTAGAGGCACAGAAGCTGATCAGGAAATTGCGATTGGCTATTACCGGCTTGCCGCAGAACAGGGGATCAAAGCCGCGCAGTTCAGACTAGCCGAAATCTATGAATTCAGCATAGGCCTGAACCAAAATATGAAGATTGCAACAAAATGGTATGAAGCTGCGGCCAAACAGGGTGTGATGGCAGCACAGCTCAGAATGGGACAACTTTACCAGGCTGGCAAGATTGTTTTAGCTGATCCAATTATTGCCTTCAGTTGGTTCAAACTTGCGGCTGAACAGGGCAACGTTCTTGCATCCTTTGAGGTAGCAAAGGCTTATGAGTTAGGAATTGGCACTAACGCTGATATAGCTGAATCTCTATTTTGGTACGAACAGGCCTCTATCCAGAATCATGTGCCCTCGCAATATAAAGCCGGTATTTTCTATCGCCATGGTAGAGGCACACAGCCAAAAACCGCTATGGCAGCAAAATGGCTTAAAAGCGCGGCCGAACAGGAACATAACGAAGCCGCCCTTGAATATGCCGAAATGATGCGTCTTGGCGAAACAGGCGAAACAGATATTGCTGAGGCAAGCCTATTCTATCGTCAGGCGGCGAATGCAGGGCTGACAGAAGCACAGTTTCAGCTAGCGCAGATTCTGGCCGGTACAGGCGCAAGCACACAAGATATTAACGAGGCCGTTCTTCTATACACAAAAGCAGCAGAAGCAGATGATACGCGAAGCCAGCTTGCCCTAGGCATATATTATGATGATGGCACGGTAATCGCTGGCAATAAAGAGCGTGCTGCATTTTATCTGGCAGGTGCTGCAGAAGCAAATATCACCGAAGCCGAATATCGACTTGCGCGTATTTATGACAAGGAAGAAGTTGCCGGCAAATCAGCCGCTGATGCATTAAGCCTGTATCTAAGGGCAGCCCAAAAACAACATGTTCCCTCTTCTTACTATCTAGCTAGATTATATGATGATGCCAGAGGTACAGAGCAAAATTATACTCTTGCAGCTAAATATTATGAACGCCCGGCAACTGCGCTCTACCGAGATGCAGGCTGGCGGCTGGCAGGGTTATACCGTGGGGGCATGGGGGTTGAGCAGGATATGATCCAAGCAGAACGCCTTTATGCAAGAGAAGCTGGCAATGGCAGGGTACAGGCAATGCGTGCTCTTGGCATGATGTACCTAAGAGGGGATGAGATTGAACAGGATTATGACAAGGCGGCTGCATATTTATACGATGCTGCAGAAAGAGACGACGTTATTTCCAGATATCTGCTGGGCGTTATCAGCCATCAGGGGCTTGGCACACGGATAGACCTTGATGATGCCAGCAGGCATTTCAAAATAGCCGCAGATAATGGCTATGGGCTGGCACAGTTTAGTCTAGCAGAAATGTTAGATAAGGGCGAAGGCCGCAAACCCGATTTCATTCAGGCATTACGTTATTTCCAGATGGCCGCAGATAATGGTCATAAGCTAGCACAGTTCAAAACAGGCATGTTCTATGATATTGGCAAGCATGGTAAACAGAATTATGCAACGGCAGCTCGCTATTATACTATGGCCGCAGAACAGGGGCATATGCCAGCCCAGTTCAATCTGGCGATTTTATATGATAACGGACTTGGCGTGAAAGCAGATTTTGAGCTTGCCGCCGAGCTATACAGGCTGGCTGCAGAACAAGGTCATGCAGATGCGCAATATGCTTTAGGCGCGATGACGGAAAATGGCAGAGGTGTCAAAGCCAATCTGAAACGGGCTTTGTATTATTACAACCTGGCGGCAGAACAGGGACATGTTAACGCACAAGTCAATCTTGGGGTTGTGTATGTTAAAGGCGAAACCGATATCCAGGATTTCGTAAAGGCACATATGTGGTTTAATCTTGCCGCCGCACAGGGCAATAAAACTGCACGCGATTTCAGAGATAGAATCGCCAAGCAGATGATGCCGTCAGATATTTCGTTTGCCCAGAAACAAGCGCGTATATGTCTTGAGCAGAATTATCAAAAATGCAGTTAACTATCTAAGCAAATCACGTTCCTGCTGACGCTGTTTTGCTCTGGCTTTACGCTGCTTCGTAATAGCATTTGCCTTTCCAAGGGTGAGACAGTCAGGGCAGACACAACTTCCTGCCAGATCAAATTGCTGAGACATATTTGGTAATTTCATGCACCAACAACTTCGTTCAGGAGTTGACCCACAATTAAATTGAGTGCCGCACTTCTCGCATGTTAGCTTTTGCATGTCCCCCTCTTTTTTATCAGTTTGGCTTGCCTCTAAGGCTTATTGTAGCAGCCCCTGCAAATGAAAACTATATAATTAGCCAGCCCTTGCCGCCCGTTTGCGCTCATGCGGATCAAGAAAACGTTTCCGAAGCCGAAGGCTTACAGGCGTGACCTCAACCAGCTCATCAGGGTTGATGTAGGCCATCATCTCTTCAAGTGACAGGCGTCTTGGCGGTGTCAGTATTACAGCTTCATCAGAACCGGACGCCCGCACATTTGTGAGCTTCTTGCCTTTCAGCACATTCACATCCAGATCATTATCACGATTATGTTCAC
>WTJO01000212.1 GCA_011524805.1 Alphaproteobacteria bacterium | reverse complement strand
CCGTCTCTTCAGGCTCTTCCAGACCAAGCGCACCTGCTCCAACCACTTTGATGCTAAGCGGTTCAAGAAGATTGGTAATTTCGCGCACTTTACCCATATTATGGCTGGCAATCACAAGCGTATCTTGCGGGTTAAGCTGGCGTGAGTCGGTCATTATCTGCCTCTGATCTGATATACTATTTGCGCAGTGATGCGGCTGGCTAGCTGGCTGTTCTGGCAGCCTCTAGCTGGGCTGTGAATAATTCTGCACAGCCTTGCTGGGCAAGTGCCATCATCGCATTAAACTGGGCAGGGCTGAAAGGGTGATGTTCTGCTGTGCCCTGAATTTCAACAATGCCACCTGACGCTGTAAGCACAAAATTGGCATCTGTATCTGCGGTGCTATCTTCTGCATAATCCAGATCAAGCAGAGCCTCACCATCAATGATACCGCATGAAATAGCTGCCACCTGATCAGTTAGCACCTGACCGGCTATCTGTCCATCAAGCATCAGCTTTTCAATGGCCAGAGATAGCGCAACCCATGCCCCGGTGATAGAGGCGGTGCGGGTACCGCCATCTGCCTGAATCACATCACAGTCAATTTTGATCTGGCGTTCACCCAGAGCAGATAAATCGGTAACAGCACGCAATGCCCGCCCGATAAGGCGCTGGATTTCCTGTGTGCGGCCAGACTGTTTGCCGCGCGCTGCCTCTCTGTCCATGCGGGAATGGGTTGCACGAGGCAACATGCCATATTCAGCTGTCACCCAGCCCTTGCCTGTATTGCGCAGAAAAGCAGGCACACGTTCTTCGACCGAGGCGGTACAAATCACATGCGTATTGCCCGAACATATCAGACACGAGCCTTCTGCATAGGGGGAATAATGAGGGGTGAAGGAAAATTTCCGCAAATTATCAGAAGCTCTATTATCAAGACGCGGGACTGTCATAATCTAACTCTGCTTTCCTGAAGGTTGAAGGTTTTGGTTTTCCATGCTTGTGCTTATACTATATTATAAGCCTGTGTGAAGGTGAATAGTGATCCCGTTATTGACCAATTTTCTGGCCATAGAGGGGCTGGCATCCGGATAGATGAGCATATGAGATGAGCATAGCATCACTTGATGATCTGACCAAAAGATCGCAAGGCATTTTTAACCGCATTGTAAATAGCTATCTGGAAGCAGGTACGCCTGTTGGCTCTTCTGTTATTGCCGAACAGGCAGATGTAAATCTGTCTTCTGCGTCTATCAGGTCGATTATGTCAGAGCTGGAGATGGCAGGTCTGCTATTCTCGCCACATCGTTCTGCTGGCCGGATACCGACACAAGAAGGGCTCAGGCTGTTTGTAGATGGGCTGATGGAAGTCCGTAACGAGCTTACCAAATCAGAACAGGCACATTTTGCCGGTATGCTTGCAACCCGTGGCATGAGTGTTGAACAGCTTCTTGAAACAGCCAGCCGCACCCTGTCCGGCCTGTCGCGTCATGCCTCTCTGGTGATGTCACCAACCGAAGAGCTGGCAATAAAGCATATCGAATTTGTGCCAGTTCAGGATAGCCGGATTCTGGTTATTCTGGTTTATGATAACGGGCATGTGGAAAACAGGCTGATCAGCCTGCCAGAACAATTTGCCCAGCCGGTAATAGATGAAGCGGCAAATTACATGAACCAGCGTTTCAGGGGTCGGACTGTGCCTGAAATCAAACAGCTGGTCTCAGACGAGCATGGCAGACATAAAGCAGAACTGGATACGCTGACAGCTGATCTGGTGGCACGGGGGATTGCATGCTGGTCAGATGGTGAAGGCGGTGCAGAGGCCTCTTTAATCATAAACGGACAGGGCAATTTGCTGGAAGATGTGCGGGCAGTTGATGATATTGGCCGTGTGCGCGTGCTGTTTGACAAGCTGGAAATGCAGCACCATGCAGAACAGCTGATGGGGGCAGTTGCAAAAGCAGACGGGCTTCAGATTTTTATTGGCTCTGATCATGATCTGTTTGCCCAGACAGGCTGTGCGATGGTGCTTAGCCCCTATCGTGATAGCGAACGCCAGATTATCGGAGCTGTCGGGGTTATTGGACCACGCCATATGAATTATGCCAAAATTATCCCGATGGTCGATTATACATCAAAGGCGATTCAGCGCGTGCTGGGCATGGGCTAGCAGGTTATTTTGAGGGCTGCGCCATCTTGGCAAGTTCGTTCAGCAGCTCGCCTGCTCCGGCTATCACGGCAAAAAGCTGGTCAAGCCAGTCTCTGGCAATCAGCCCTTCCTGAGCAGCAAGAACAGCGCTTATCATAAAGCCAAAACCGATCAGAAGATAGCTGAGCATCTCGCCAATCCCCAATTCACGGTGAATGGCAGGGCTCTGTGTTATGGTTTCTATATCTGCGGGTTTCGGTAATGAAACAGCCGCCTCCTCCGGCATCTGCTTGCTATCCTGTGCTGATACCGCCTCTGTGAGAATATGGGTTATCTGGGTGATGCCTTCTGTAAGAGAGGCGTGACAGTGCGCACATAATAGTTCAAATTCTGCCTCGGAAATTTTCGTAAATGTCGTAAAATCAAGCCGTGAGACAGTATCGCACTCCTGACATCCAAGTTCTATCTGCCGTTCCATGGTTTCCGGACCTGACAGAACAGGCGCATAATAATGCTGATGACAATAATGACACGAAATAGGCCAGTCGCCTGCCCGCATCATCAGTTCTGGCACAACCCCGATATTCTGGCAATGAGGACAGGCAAGTTTCAGCATTATTGCCTATCCTTTTTTGCACCTGTTCTTGACGGTGCTTTGCCTGTCTTTGCAGATGATGACTTCACCTTCGCCTTAGATTTTGCCTTTTTAGCAACCGGACTGGCTGATGTGGCCGGCCTTTTCGCTGGTCTCTTGGCAGCTTGGCGCGCCGGTGCAGGCTGTTGTGATACATTCTGGCGTATCAGCCTGTCTTCAACTTCTTCTTCTATCACGGTGACCAGCTTGGCTATCAATGCCTGCAAATCCTGCTGAAGCGCGCTTTTTTCTGAGCGCCTCGTCTCGCCTGCCGCAGGCTGGCTATGTTCTTCTGCTGCTGTCATCACCGCCTGTCTTATGGCCTGCATCGGATCAGCATTATCATCAGAAGCTGTTTGTAGA